>SLDG01000013.1 GCA_007125355.1 Balneolales bacterium
TCGCCGGTAAGGTACGCAAACCGAATATCAGCTTGCAGATGGTTGCCCCTGCGCTGCATTCCTTCAGAGCTGTAAAGCCATTGGAGGCGGTCTTCATGCGCTCTGAAAACGATGAGGCCGTCGGAAGACGAAAGCGCGTAAAAATGGGTTTCACTGCCGGCAATAGATAAAAGTCCCGGAATTTCCATGAGATTTGCACGGTCTTTTACCAATTCTGAACTTTGAGCTGTAAGTTCAGCAGCGGAAAATACCAGGATAAGTGAAAGAGTTGAGATGATTTTTTTGAATAGAATGTTCATCAAGAATAGAATTAAATCCAGTTGTGTTTTTTATACCATGCGATAGTTTTACTGATGCCTTCTTTTAGCGGGACATTTTGCTTGAACGAAAGCTCTTTTTTTATCTTTTCGACCGAGCATGTCCATTCGTGTGTCATTTCCTTCGATTTGTCTTTGTTCATAACAGGATATTGGCCGAATAACGAACCAAGAGATTCCATCATTGTGCCGAGTCCTTTTACCAGTCCCGGTTTTATGTAAATGGGGAAGAGCGACTTCCCAAGCGCACCTGAAACCGCCTCACGAATTTCATTCCAAGTGTAAATGTCTTCACTTGATAAAAAGTACGTATGTACACCTTTTTTCGATTGTTTCGCACCGAGTAATAATCCCTGAATTACATCATCCACATAAATCATGGAAATGGGATTCGAAACTCCGTTTCCAACAATGGGACACACCCCGCGGGCACAGATTTTAAAAAAGGAATAAATTTGATCTTCCCGAGGCCCATAAACCGCCGGTGGTCTTAGTATGGTAATGATATCATCTTTTTGGGCGATAGAATGAATCATTTCCTCCATCTTCTTTTTTGATTCCCCGTACATGCTGATGGGCATCAGAGGATCATCTTCGGTCAGAGGCCTGTTGAAACTTGGCCCCGCAGCGGCAAGTGATGATAAAATCACCAGTTTTTTTACTCCACACCTGCGCGCGGTTCGTATTAGATTTTCGGTGGCTTCGACATTCGTTCTGTTCAGTGTTTCCTGATTCGGCGCCATTACAAGTGCGGCAAGATGAAATACCACATCTGCGCCTTCCATACCTTTCATGAGCGCCGGGATATCGTGGAGGTCACCCGAAATTTTGGTGTATGTTTTGCCTTTCAGCCACTTTTCATTACTTCTTACCAGACATCGTACCTCATTATCTTCCTCAGAAAGTAATGCATCTGCAAGATGGCTGCCAATAAAGCCGGTGGCACCGGTAATGAAAGCTTTCATATAAAATTCAATTGTACTTATATTCTCGGTTTACAGAGAATTGCCACACGAGGGTGAGAATTATTCCGTAAACTCAGATAACTTGACAATATATTAATAATAAGACTCAGCTTAAACGACTAATCAGCTTAAAAACTAAGTGTCCAAATATTTTAACCCGGATTATTCACGGCAAAAATAAATTTAAGATATAAACCTATGATAACTATTGATGTAGATAAATACTGTACTCAATCAAAACTGAAGGAGATAGAAATGCTGCGAAATTTCCGTGTTAGCTGCGTTGAAGTTAAAAAATCATGCTCAGGGTACTCAGGTACACTTCCGCTGATTTTTCCCCTTCGCCTTGCTAACAAGAAAATTTCTTGGTGAATAATCCGGGTAAAATGAAAAAATTAAAAATTGCGCTGTTCACAGGTAACTACAACCATATAAAAGACGGGGTTTCTCTCACATTAAACAGATTGGTTCGTTTTTTAGAAAGCAAAGGGCACGAAGTGTTGATATTTGCTCCATCCATCAAAAATCCCCCTCTTGAACATGCCGGCAAAATGTTAGAAGTACCTTCGATTGCCGCACCTGGGAGGGAAGAATACCGAGTAAGCCTTTTTTTGCCCGAAGTGTTGCGTTTGGAGTTAGATGATTTTAAACCGGATATAATTCATGTAGCAACTCCCGATATTTTAGGGTTACGAGCGCTTTTTTATGCCCGCAGGAATAGTATACCGCTGGTTTCGTCGTATCATACTCATTTCCCGAGTTATCTGCAATATTACAATCTGGGTTTTTTGGAGCGTCCGCTTTGGAAATATTTGGAATGGTATTATAAGCATTGCGAAAAAGTATTTGTGCCATCCAAGTCTATGCTAAGCTGGCTTAGGGGTATTGGTTTTGGTCAGGAGTTTACACTTTGGTCAAGAGGGGTAGATACAAATCTCTTTTCACCTGAAAAACGGACATCAGAGTTACGGCGCTCCTTTGGAATTAAGGAAGATGATGTAGTTGTTGCATTTGTATCCAGAATTGTATGGGAAAAAGATCTGCGTACTGTCATTGATGTATCAAAGAAATTGATAAAAGAAAATAAGAATATAAAAATACTCGTTGGCGGCGATGGCCCTGCATTGGAAGCCATGCAAAATGAGCTGCCTGAGGCAATTTATGCGGGATATCGGTCCGGTGAGAAGTTAGCCGAAGTGTATGCCGTAGCCGATGTGTTCTTTTTTCCGTCAGATACCGAATCATTCGGAAATGTAACACTCGAAGCCATTTCAACCGGTGTTCCGGCCGTTGTAGCAAATGCTGTTGGCAGCAGCTCGATTATAGTTGACGGTGAATCGGGATATATTGCAGAGCCCAAAAACATTGACGATTTTACGAATAAAATCAGGCGCTTAACTGATGATGCTGTTCTCAGGAAGAAAGTGAGCAAAGCCGCAAGAGAACGAGCAATGCAGTTTAAGTGGGATACGATTATGAGCGGTCTCCTGAATGATTACCACGAAGTAGTGAGAAATTATAAATCAGAGAAGTAGAGTTTGAAGATTATTTACATTTCGCATTTACACCCCCCGAAACATGCCGTTTTAAAGAATATTGGCGGCATGCAGCGGGTTAGCATGCAGCTTGCAGAGCAGCTTGAGGCTGATGAACACACAGAGCTGTTTGAATACACTCAGGAGACAGGGTGGAAAAATATTGTTTTTAAAACGACCCTGTTTTTAATTCGGCTTTTCTTATTTCTTCCCAGGTATGTCAAAAAACATGATGCGGATTTGGTATTGTTTTCATCTATGGTTTCGGGTTCGGTATCTCATTTTGTGAGAAGAAGGGTAAAAGTGCCGATGGTCACTATAAGCCATGGCCACGATGTTACTTTAGATGTTTCTTTGTATCAATGGCTTGTACCTAAAATTTTTAAAGCTGTAGATGCTGTAATTTCGGTAAGTTCTGCAACGCAACAGGAATGTATAAATCGTGGACTCGACCCTGCCAAGAGTAAAGTCCTGCCCAACGGATTCGATATTAAAAGTCTTGAGAATGTGGTTTCTAAAAAGGAAGCGTTATCCGTTTTAGAGGAAACCTTCGTTTTTAAACTCGGTGACCGAAAATTATTACTTACCGTTGGCAGATTAATTAAACGGAAAGGCCACGAGTGGTTTATCAGAGAAATACTGCCTGTTTTAAAATCAGATGTTGTGTATTTGATAGTAGGGGATGGCGGTGAGTCCATGAATATCGATAGTGCCATCGAAGAATCGGACATGAAGGATAGCATTCTTAAAGTGGGCCGGCAACCTGACGAGCTCCTCGATTATGCCTACTCTGCAGCCGATCTTTTTATTATGCCGAATATTAAAGTTCCTGGAGATATGGAAGGGTTCGGGGTGGTGTTACTTGAGGCGAACATCCGAAAAACACCGGCCATTGCAAGCAATCTTGAGGGGATAAAAGACGTTATTGATAACGGCAAAAACGGATACAGAATCCCTGAAGGGGATGCCGGTGCTTTTGCTGCGAAAATTGACGAGGTTATCAAAAATGAGTTGCAAACTTTATCAGAAAGTGCCCGTAGTCATGTAGAAACAAGGTTTACTTGGCAACGCGTCGGCTGGGATTATATCGCTTTTTTGAAGTCGTTAATTAAAGATTGATAGTTTGGCTTTCCTGCTATTGGTTTTTATAAATACAAAGTCTCAAAGACACTAAGTTGCACAAGGGTTGGTCAAGATTTTGGGAATCAGAGAATAATTATTTGGGCAAGATGGGATGCATCCCATTGAAATTCAGCGATAGCCGCGCAATCAAATAAATAAATAAACAGTCAAATTAATCGCTGCCATTTTCGATTAAAACCTTGCCATGTAAGCACCTCCCATTCTCGTTTTTAGGGTGCTCCAACGGGTTTGATTCCATCCCAATAGTGAGTATATTGTAGTTTAGAATAAATTTCACTCATAATTACATTTATCGCAGGTATGAACAATACCCAGCTGGGAAAAAAAGCAGATATTTTTAATAAAGCATTTAGTTTTACAAAAGCCGAAGAAGTAAAATCTGCAGGGCTCTTCCCGTATTTTAAACCACTTACCGAGACAGACGGAACTGTTGTTGTAATTGAGGGCAATAAAGTTATTATGGCCGGTTCTAACAATTACCTCGGCCTAACCAACGACGAAAGATTAATCGAAGCAGCGCAGTCTGCCATCCGTAAGTACGGCACGGGTTGTACCGGTTCGAGATATCTCAACGGAACTCTTGATTTACACTTAGAGCTTGAAGAAAAGCTTGCAGCTTTTATGGAAAAAGATAGCTGTGTGTTGTTTAGTACGGGATATCAGACAAATGAAGGTTCTATTCAGACTATAGCTGGACGTAACGATGAAATTTATTCCGATAAAGACAATCACGCTTGTATTGTAGTTGGTACTCTTTGCTCTAATGCAAAAACCATTCGTTATGCCCATAACGATATGGATCAACTTAGGCGTTTGTTGGAAAAATCCAATCCAGAAACCGGTAAAATCATTGTAAGTGATGGTGTTTTCTCAATGTCAGGCCAGCTTGCGAATGTTCCTGAACTCGTTAAAATTTCCAAGCAATTTGGTGCCCGCCTTTACCTCGATGATGCCCATGCCATTGGCGTTGTAGGCGATGGGGGGCGCGGTTCAGCGTCTGTTTTTGGATTGAATGACGAGGTAGATCTTATAAGTGGTACATTCTCTAAGTCGTTTGCTTCCCTTGGTGGATTTATTGTGGGTGAAAGGCCGGTAATTGAATATATCAGGCACAACTCCCCCGCACATATTTTTAGCGCGTCAATGCCGCCGGCAAATGCGGCTACAGTTCTGAAAGCACTTGAGATTCTAAAAGAAGAAACCTGGAGGCTCGATCGTCTTGAGACAATCTCAAATTATATGCGTCAGGGCCTTAAAGAGTTGGGCTTTAACGTTTGGACGAGCCGTACACCAATTATTCCGGTTGTAATTGGAGAGATGATGGACTGTTTCCGATTCTGGAAAGACCTCTTCGAAGAAGGCGTATATGCAAACGCTGTAGTGCCACCTGCGGTTCCGCTTGGCCAGTCTCTCATTCGTACCAGCTACAGTGCTACCCACACCGACGACCATCTGAACAAAATCCTGGAAGCATTCTACAAAATCGGAGTTAAACACGGAATCATAGATACAAACGGACAGTCTTTGATAGACCCATCCTGATATTTTAACAGCGATGTCGAATAAACGAAATGTAACCGGCATAACTGTAGTTTCATCTAAAGCGGAGATGAAACAG
Organism: Balneolales bacterium; assembly: GCA_007125355.1. Taxonomy (GTDB): domain Bacteria; phylum Bacteroidota; class Rhodothermia; order Balneolales; family Cyclonatronaceae; genus SLDG01. The sequence continues at coordinate 5,579 of SLDG01000013.1, forward strand.
TTCCTGAATCTGCCTTATTCGCTGTATGCCAATGAAGAACATTGGGTTCCGCCGTTATACATTCAGCAAAGAGATTTACTCGACAGGAAAAAGAACCCTTATTTTAATGAAGCAGAAGCCGAATATTTTATAGCGCAGCGAAACGGAATAATAAAGGGGCGGGTAGCAGCTATTGTGAATCATACCTGGATTAAACACAATAATCAGCAAACAGGTTTTTTTGGTTTTTTTGAGTGTGAAGATGACCCTGAACTGGCAGAACTGCTTCTGAAAGTGGCTGGCGAATGGTTGAAAAACAAGGGCATGAAAAAGGTGATTGGCCCCATTAATCCCGGTATGATGTATGAAATTGGGGCCTTAATTGAGGGGCATGATAAGCCAAATTTTATAATGATGCCGTGGACTAAAGCCTACTACGATAGCCTGTTGAGCGCCAACGGTTTTGAAAAAGAAATGGATTTGTTGGCCTATATCGTCGATAAAGATACTGTCGCCCTCGACCGAATCGAAAAGGCGGAAAAAATAGTGAGATACCGATTACCGGATATTAAAGTACGGCCGGTAGATATGAAAAATTTCAAGGAAGAAGTGACAACCATCCGGAAAATCTTTAATGCTGCCTGGGCTACAAATTGGGGATTTTCTCCCGTTAGCGAAGATGAGTTCAATCACATAGCCAAAGACCTGAAACTCATTATAGACACTGATCTTGCTCACGTTGCGGAAGTCAACGGAGAGCCAATCGGCTTTACTGTAGCTTTGCCTGACTTAAACCTGGCTTTGAAAAATGTAAAGAAAGGCCGGTTATTGCCATTTGGCATCTTTAAACTCTTGTTAGGGAAACGCAAAATTAATCGAATCCGTACTGCATTAATGGGTGTAATCCCAGAGTACAGAGGGAAGGGTGTGGATGCTTTGCTTCACCGCGAGACCATAATTAGAGGGCTCAAAAAAGGATATATAGCTTCTGAGTTGAGCTGGCTGCTGGAAACCAACACAGATATGATTCGGGTCGCAGAAAAAATTGGTGGTTATCTCGATAAAAGATATCGTATTTACGGCAAAGAGCTTCACTAACTGAAGTTACAGGATTGTAAACATTTACCTTTCAACCAAAGGCATAGTTTCTATTAAATGCCTATTATTACCACATGCCAAAAGCCATAATCACAGATCAAAAAAAAGAAGAAATTCGCGATGCCGCCGATATTGTGGATGTGATCTCAGATTATGTGAAGCTCAAAAAATCGGGCAGTGGCTTTACGGGACTTTGTCCGTTTCACAACGAAAAAACGCCATCATTCCACGTAACTCCCAGGCTTGGAATTTTTAAATGTTTTGGATGCGGCGAGGGCGGTGATGTTTTCAATTTTGTGATGAAGCTTGAGGGTGTGGGATTTGTTGAGGCGCTGAGAACACTGGCAAATCGCTACAATATTGAAATCCCCGAAGAGGAAAGTCCTGAATACGATGCTAAAACACAGTTAACCGAAGGGATTTACCACGCCCTGCGCTTTGCCGGGATGTTTTTCTATCAAAATCTTATGGAAGAAGACGAGGGACAGGCTGCAAGGGCATACCTAAAAAAACGTGGCCTGACCGCGGCGACCATCAAAAAGTTCGGCCTGGGTTTTGCCCCCGACAGCATGGATGGGTTACTTCAGCATGCGGCAAAAGAGAGCATCAATGAAACGTATCTTGCCGAAGCAGGATTGATAAAACACAGCGAGCACAGTGATAAACCCTACGATGTTTTCAGGGGTAGGTTGATGTTCCCGATTTTTAACCCATCCGGGAAAGTCATTGGTTTTGGTGGCAGGATAATGGGCGACAGGAAAGGACCGAAATACATCAACAGTCCACAAACCAAAGTGTACAACAAAAGCGAGGTGATGTATGGCATCCACGCTGCCCGCAATGAAATTCGCAAGGCTGAATCGGCTATTTTAGTGGAAGGTTACATGGATGTCATCTCGCTATGGCAGCATGGAATCAAGAATGTGGTAGCTACAAGCGGCACATCTGTAACGAGCGGACAGATGCGTCTCCTGAAAAACTACTCAGAAAACCTGTTGATGGTTTATGATGCCGATAATGCTGGTCAAAACGCGATGATTCGCGGGCTTGATATTGCGCTCGCTCAAGGCCTGAATGTGCGGCTGATGCATCTACCTGAAGGAGAAGATCCCGATTCCTTTGTACAGCAATTCGGAGCGGAATCTTTCAGGGAGTATTGCGAGTCTGAGTCAAGAGATTTCGTAACCTTTATGGTCGAGCGGGCAAAGGAATTGGATGAATGGGATGATCCTATCAAGCAAAAAAATAATATCAGTGCTATTTTAAAGAGCATGTCCAACATTTCTGACTCGGTGATGAGGGAAACGCTCGTCAATCATTTAAGAAAACTTTCGGGAATAGGAGATAAAGCCTTATTTGATGAATTAGGACGCTATATCGCCGATAATAAGCGTGAACTACAGCGTGATTTACAAAGAGCAGAAAGACGCGCTGAGAGAGAACAGGCCGGTAATCAGGATGGTGATAATAATGCACCTGGCAGTTTGCCGTATTCGTCGAGAAGAGTTGCACGTCCAAAGAAATCAGAAAGGCCGCCGTATGAAAAAGAAATCATAAGGTTGATGGTTGAATATGGTGATGACATGGTGTTTTATATTGGAAATCTGATTACAGACAGCCATTTTGAAGATGAAGAGCTGAAGATATTTTATCAGGATATAATCCAAAGATACAACGAAGAAAACGAGATTTCGGTGGAAGTCTATTCGGGGAAAGAGCATCCTTTTCCGGCTCTTATTGGTGAGATTATGATTGAGCGTTATGGAATAAGTGAAAGAGGAAACGAGCTGAGATCAAAAAAGATAAGAAAAGATGCCGACCCATATAAAACAGCACGCGGGGCACTCAAGGCAGTTTGGATTGAGTATCTGAAAAGAGAGCTAGATACGTATCAAGAGAATATTCGGATAGTGCAAACAGAAAAAGACCGTCAAAATTCTTATCGTGAAATGGTGGATGTTAGGAAAAGGCTTTTGCAGTTCGAAAGGGGAGCTTCAGGCGAGCTATTCCCATCGCTCGATGACTTGTTAGAAAGTAATAAAGCCGATTAATTCTGACTAAAGCGCCATTTTTCGCAAGCGTGCAGGTGGTATTTTAAGCTGTTCTCTGTATTTGGTCACAGTACGACGCGCAAGCTGAAATCCTTTTTTATTCAGCTCATCCGTAAGTTTTTGGTCACTCAACGGCTTGTTTTTAGATTCATTTTCTATGATTTCAGTGAGGATATTTTTCACCTCTCTGTTAGAGACATCTTCGCCCGAATCGGTACTAATACCTTCGTTAAAGAAGTACCGAAGCTCATAAACACCAAATGGTGTTTGTACATATTTGCCGTTTACCACTCTTGAAATTGTAGAAATATCCAGATTTACTCTTTCAGCTACATCTTTCAGAATCATGGGTTTTATTCCCTTTCCGGTTCTGAAAAAAGAATCCTGCAGTGCAACTATGGTTCGCATCACATTCAGTAAAGTGTGTTTTCTTTGCATTAGCATATCAATAAACCATTTAGCTGACTCCATTTTATCTTTAATGAAGGATTTGGTTTGCGCGTTCTTTTTGTCACCCGAGCTTTTCTGCTCCATTTTATCGAGTATCTGCTGATAGTGCTTTGAAATACGTAAATCGGGCATGTTTCTGCGGTGCAGCGTAATCATGAACTCCCCGCCTGAATCAGAGTTATGATTGTCTGAATCAAAATCTGGTTCGTACCACACTTCAAAATCAGGGGTGATGTAATTGCCGGTTTCTAATGTTTCAGATTCAAAAGAACCGGGCTTTGGATCAAGCATTTTTATGCAATCGTACGCTTGTTTGAATGTCTCTTCATCCAGATTCATTCGTTTTACAATTTTAGCGAAGTGCTTTTTCTCGAAATCATCCCAGTGGTTTTTCAGCATCAAATAGGCAGTATCCCGCCCGTCAATAGATGAATCAATTTGCTCCAGCTGAATTAGAAGACATTCACGCAGATTTCTTGCCGCAATGCCGGGCGGGTCTAATCTTTGTATCATCTGAAGCACTTCTTCTACTTCATCCAATAGTACCGGAATTCCGGTTTGGAAGGCAATGCCATCGGCTACAGAGTTTAAATCTCTCCTGAAGTAACCGTCTTCTTCAATAGAACCCAAAATTTGGTCTGCAATGAGTTGCTGTTTTTCAGAGAGTTCAAGAAGCATGACCTGAGATTCAAGTTTTTCAAGCTGTGACTCTTGATATGGAGTGGGGAGGTCGCGCCAGTCTTCACTGTCGGGATTCCAGTTTCCGCCACCTGAAGGTGTATAATCATCAGTAGAATCGGTGTGATAGGTATCCCAGTCAATTTCACGATCGTCAAATTCTTCAGTTTCATTTTCCTGCTGCGTATCCTGTGGTGTATCGGGCTCGGCTTCGTAGCTTTCCTGTTCGGGTGTTTCAAGTGTCGGATTCAGCTCAAGCTCTTCTTTAATCCGGTGCTCCATCGCCTGCGTGCTCATTTGCAGCATTTTGATGTACTGAATTTGCTGTGGTGAGAGTTTTTGCTGAAGCGATTGCTTTTGAAATAATCCCTGACGATGCCCAATCATGATGCTAACCGTTTTTCGTCTCTTATTTTATGGCATTCAGCAAGAAAATCGATATACCAGGCCGGGCCGTACTTTCTGACAAGCGGATCCTCGAGATATTCTGCAAGATAAATGTTGTTGGCTTCGGCATGGTCGCATGCCGGTGAGCACATTTCAGGGTAATACTCAAAATTGATGTAATCGTATTTGCCCGATTCAATCACTCTCAAAGGATAAAGGTGGCAGCTGAGAGGTTTAGGCCAGTTGATTCTTCCATCTGAGTGTGCTTTATGAATAGAACATAATGCTGTACCGTGTTCGTCGTAACTAACGAAAACACATTCGGCACCGTCTGTGCAGGCTAATTCGAGATCAGAGTCTTTGCCGTTGATGAGCCCTGTTTCTTCTACAACCTCAATCGCACGGTCACGTAATTCATCTTTCAGGAGTGACCATGCTTTCTTCAAAACAGGAATTTCTGAGCGTGTTACAGGTGCCCCTGCATCCCCCCGAACACAGCACACTCCTTTGCATGCACTAAGATTACAGGCAAATTTTGCCGTTGCGATGTCGTCCGATAAATATACGTTTCCGATACAGAACATAGGTTTTTTTGACTGATGCTAAAATTACGAAAATTGTAAGACAACATTTGGCACGATTTTATTAATCAGGGTGATAGCCCGTACTTTTTTACTTTGCCCGGTGCGAAGCATTTTATCTATACCCAATTTTGAGTGAGTACAGTATTTCTTTACATCAATACTCGTGTCAAGTCAAGTCTAATATGCCGCAGGCCTGTAAGGTTTTAAGGGTCATATTATTCTAAATCACTGCCTAAGCGTGAAAACCTGACAGGCCTTTTTAGACAGCACACCCTTGACAAATCACTAGTCATATATTTATGCTTTAAATTTTATTTTATTTTGAAAAATACTGTACAGGTTGCCGTTTTTACTGTTTGTAAGTACATGAAAAAGCAGAAGTTTTAGCGGGCATATACTTTGTTCAGAGTCATTCCCCATCAATTTTGCTAAAGGTGGTACCTCATTCTCTATTGCCACTTTTTCCCAATATCTGAGCGTGATTTTTTGTATTATTCGGGATATTAGCTGGCTTTCAAAAATCAGGGATTTTGTTCGTATTCAACGCAAGAGTAATAATAATTCCACAGCAAAGCTAACCTGTTCGGGGATTCCGTTTTTCGATAAGGTTTTAGACGTGCAAAATAACAGTTTTGCAAAGCCCTCAAATCACGTAATCTATAATTTATTGATTTAGAGACAATTACCATTTAAGGTGATTTAACATCAAATAATTAATTCAGAAACTTTATATACACAATTACATGCTTAAAATAACGCCCTTTAACGAAGTCCACCAACAGGCCGGTGCCAAACTAATAGATTTCGGTGGTTTCGAGATGCCGGTTCAATATAGTGGCATCAAAAATGAACACGAAGCCGTGCGTAATAGAGCCGGAATTTTTGATGTCTCGCACATGGGTGAAATCATGTTTGCCGGCCCGCATGCCAAAGAGTCGGTTCAATATCTTACAGTAAATGATGTAAGTAAACTCGTACCAGGGAAAGCGCAGTATTCTGCTATGTGTTACGAAGATGGCGGTATAGTAGATGACCTTCTTGTTTATATGTTAGATGAAAATGAGTACCTGCTTGTTGTTAATGCATCAAACAAGGACAAAGATTTAGATTGGATGATTTCAAATAATCCACATAAAGCAGAAATTACAGATATTTCTGACGAGACGTGTCTCTTGGCAGTTCAGGGGCCTTTGAGTGTTCAAATTCTGCAAAAACTCACCGATACTGATTTGTCAGAAATCAAATTTTATACGTTTAAAAAAGGGACATTTGCGGGATATGAGGATGTAATTCTTTCTGCTACAGGCTACACGGGTGAAAAAGGCTTTGAGTTGTATTTCAGTTCTAAAAAAGCTGACCCCGAAAATATATGGAATAGAATTCTGGAAGCCGGAGCAGATGAAGGACTACTTCCTGCAGGTTTAGGAGCCCGCGATACACTTCGCCTCGAAATGGGATACGCGCTTTATGGCAACGATATCACAAAAGAAACAAATACCATTGAAGCCGGACTTGGCTGGATCACCAAATTTGATAAAGGTGATTTTATTGGAAGAGAAGCTCTCTTGAAAGCAAAAGAAGAGGGTGCCGCCCGCAGATTATGTGGTTTTATAACAGATAGTGCTCGTAATATCCCCAGAAATGGATATAAAATTACCGATGTTGATGGTAATGAGATAGGATTTGTAACAAGCGGCTCTCAATCGATAACTTCCGGTATAGGAATTGGTATGGGGTATGTAAAAACCGAATTCGCTAAATCTGAGACTCTGATAAAGATTCAAATCAGAAAAAAACTTGTTGATGCAATTGTGAAAAGACCACCTTTTATTAAGCGTTAATTCTTTTAAAAAATAGAATTAAAACAATTTTTGGTATCTCACAATCAGACTTAATTTAAACGCTTGCTTAGCGTATATTTAATGGATAACGCAGCAAGCAAAGATTACTTTAAAATTTAGCCGAGTTCGATTGAATTATAATTTATGAAAGAAAAAACAGACGTATATATTTCGGGGAGTTCATTTACCGAAGATGAGGTAAAGAATAAAACAGTTATTGTTATAGATGTACTTCGAGCCGGCTCGAGTATATTAACTGCATTAAATAATGGCGCAAAAGGGATAATACCGGTTTCGGACATGGCTGAAGCTTCTGAAATGGCACAGAACCTGGATTCAGCCTCTTATCTGTTATGTGGTGAAAAAAATGGTATAAAAATAGACGGATATCATCTGGGGAATTCACCTTTCGAATATGAGGAAAAAACGGTGAAAGCTAAAACCCTTATACTAAAGACAACGAATGGAACTAAAGCAATAGACCGCTGTTCAGGTGCAGAAAGAGTACTTATAGGTTCTTTCCTGAATCTTAGTAAAGTAGCTGAAGAGGTATCAAATGATGATAACGAAATGGTAATTATTTGCTCCGGTTGGAGGCAAAGGCTGTCTTTAGAAGATATGCTGTGTGCCGGAGCAATTTTACATCGGTTAAATGGAAAAAAAATACCGGCTGATGCTCCAGATGGTGCAAAAGTAGCGTATTCTTTGTATGAGAAATATGCCTCATCAATACTTTCCACTGTACGCAGAAGTAATCATGCAGCGAGATTAGTTTCACTTGGTTTTGAAAAAGATATAGATTATTGTTGTGAAATTGACAGGATTCCCATTATTCCTGAACTGAAAGATGGAATGCTAAAAATATAAATGGCACGAAAAACTAAAAATACTTCAGACACTTTGGTAAGCAAAAACAGGAAAGTCGAGGTCATTGGATTCATGATCATCGCGCTATCGTTTTTGATTGGATTGAGTGTATTTACGTATAATCCTTCTGATGATTCATTAATTCGAAATCAAAGTTTTAGTGAGTTACTTTCGGTTGATAGCCGGTTATCTAACGCATTAGGTGTACTGGGCGCTTACTTGTCTTTTTTGTTGGTTTACACCATGTTTGGTTATTTTTCAATAATCATCGCATATCGTGGTGTGGTTTATGGATGGCATATAATGAGACATAAACCTGTTGTTGGCCTGCATAAACGAACGTTATTTGCAACTCTTTTAATGATTGTACTCTCATCAATATTTGGATGGTTTCATATTATTTTGGAGAGCTCTAACCCGGCTTGGGCCGGAGTGCTTGGTATTACTTTTGCTAATGGATTAATAGCCCTGACTGCAAAATGGGGCTCGGGGATCATCCTTTTTTCTTTGGTAATAATCCTTGTATTACTTGTAGCAGGAGGTAGCGTACATGCTGTAGTTGATAACTTTAAACAATTTGTCGAGAACTACAGAGAAAAAACAAGGGAATGGCGTGAGCAGAGAAAAGAAAATGCCAGATTGCGAGCCGAAAAGTACAAAAAAGAAAGAGAGCTTGCTCAAAGACGCGCGGCTGAGAACGCGATGAAAGAAAAAGCCACAACTCAGCAAAATGTACCACAAGAAACCAAGCAGCCGGAACCTGAAACGTTAGAATCACCTGAAGAGAGAAGAATCCGCCTTCAAAAAGAAGAGGAAGCGGAGCTTGCCCAAAGAAAACCCCGGGCAGTGATAGAGACTATCCCCAAATCCCCGAAAGAAGATGATGAAAACAAGGAGCTTGATGAAGGCCCGGGTATTAAGGTCTATAAGGGAGAAGAGGAAGAAGAGGCCGATGCAGGTGATTTGGAACGTACGCAGCAAACGAATGGCACCAGAATTATCAAATATCGTTTCCCGGGAATTGAACTTTTAGATTCTCCGCCAAATGAGGGAAATGAGATTGATATGTACGAAATTAATCAGAACAAGGAAATTATTCTCGATAAACTTGGCAGGCATAATATAGAAATTCTGGCTATCGAAGCTGTGGTTGGCCCGACAGTGACCTTGTATGAATTGCAACCCGCCCCCGATGTAAAAATCAGCAAGATTGAAGGCTATGCGAATGACCTTAAAATGGCAATGGCGACTCACGGGTTGCGGATTATAGCGCCGATTCCGGGTAAATCTGCCGTGGGTATCGAAGTGCCAAACCGTAAACGCGAAACGGTTTATATAAAGCAGGTTGTCAACACAAAAAAGTTTGTTGATACAAATATGACACTTCCCGTGGCCTTTGGTAAAACCATTGAAAACGAAGTGTTTATGGTAGATTTGGCGAAATTGCCACACGTTTTGATGGCCGGTGCGACCGGAGCCGGTAAGTCAGTTGGGATTAATACGGTTATTACATGTTTGCTGTTTAAGTGTCATCCCGAAGACCTGAAGTTTGTGCTGATTGATCCCAAAAAAATCGAACTTGCTTTGTACAGGCACATCCAAAATCATTTCCTCGCTACATTACCCGATTTAGAGGAGCCGATTATCACAGATACAAGCCGTGTGCAGGAAGTGCTGAACAGTGTTTGTAAGGAAATGGACGACCGCTACGAGCTGTTGAAAATGGCCATGGTTCGGGATATTAAAGCCTATAACCAAAAATTTAAGGAAGGTGATTTAGAAGAGGAATTAGGCCACCGTCACCTGCCATATATTGTTGTAATTATTGATGAAATGGCAGATTTGATGATTACTGCCGGTAAAGGCATTGAAGAACCCATCGCCCGAATTGCACAATTGGCCCGTGCCGTTGGTATCCACCTTGTTGTGGCCACTCAGCGACCGTCTGTAAACGTAATTACAGGTACCATTAAAGCCAATTTTCCTGCCCGAATTGCATATCGTGTAGCATCTAAAGTTGACTCCCGCACAATTCTTGATACGATTGGAGCGGATCAACTCGTTGGTAGAGGTGATATGTTATTCACCGGAGGAAGTGGTATGGTTCGTGTACAAAATGCATTTGTATCTACGGAAGAAGTTGAGAAAATTACCGCATTTATCGGTAATCAGTTGGGCTATAACAGTCCGTTTTACCTGCCGAAGATAGAAGAAGAAACCGCTGCCGGCCCCGGTGAACTCCACAAGAGTGAACGTGATGAATTATTCGAAGAAGCCGCCAAGGTTGTGGTTCTACATCAGCAGGGCTCAGTATCTTTGTTGCAACGAAAACTGAAATTGGGCTACAACCGCGCTGGACGAATAATTGACCAGCTGTTTATGGCTGGCATTGTTGGGCCTTACCAGGGTAGTACCGCCCGGGAAGTACTCGTTGCAGACGAAGATGAACTGAAGGAACTAATAAATGAACTGGATAGCTAATATTTTACTGATTTTCTTTATTTCAGTCGGGCTTTTGATCTCTGAATCCACGTTTTCTGAGACAGAAGAAGATGTTACATCACACCTTGAGCAGCTTCGCCAGAAGTTTAAAGATGGATACATATTCGAAGCTGAAATGATGCATGAATTCACTGATTCATTCACAGGTGAAGTCACAAGAGCAAGCGGTACCATTATAATTGGAACCGACCGCTACAAAATAATAACAGACGGCCAGCAGATTTCGGTTGATGGCAGCAATTCAACTGTATTTAATGAAGCCCAAAATAAAGTGATCATCAGCAATTATTTTCCTGAGGATGACGATTTTGCCCCATCCCGATTTTTAGGACAGTCAGATTCCGGTTTTCTTGTACGGGATGTCATAACCGGTGAAAATGGCCACATTACTTTTAAGCTTGGATCCGATGATATTTTTGAAATAATAACTGAAGCCAAAGTAATTATAGAAGCAGATAGTTTGATTCCCGTGGAAATTAGCGCGGTTGACCAATCGGATAACAACTATTTTACCATTTTCAAAGCAGGTGCTTTTGTGCCTTTTGATGAAGCTCTATTCGCGCTTTCCTGGCCAAGTGGAACAGATATAATTGATCTGAGGGAAGAATAGCAGCCTATGAAGAAGAATTTGGTGAATATTCTTCTCGGATTTTTAATTGGAGGGGTGTTTCTTTGGCTGGCTATTGGAAATATAGATTTTGAAGAACTCCGCCAGGCCCTTCGATTGATGACCTGGGGTTGGGTTGCTCCATTTCTGTTAGTTTGCTTTTTGAGTTTCGTAATCAGAGCCGAACGCTGGAAACTTCTCCTTGAAGCCGATAAGTCCGATATTACGAGAAGAACACTAATATCTGCCATTTTATACGGCTACATGGTAAACTATATCATTCCCAGGCTCGGAGAAGTAACGCGTTCAATTTATACATCTAAACGTGAAAACCTTAGTGGTTCTGCAATTCTTGGCACTGTTGTTTTAGAACGAGTTATAGATGTGCTTTCAATCGGTTTGATGCTCATCATAGTCACTTTTTTTGTGATATCAGACCGGCAAACCTTCGACGCTTTATTCGGCGCGCAGGCAGTCGGCTTACTCGATGAAGCCCGTACTCCACTTGGTATTGCCATTTTAATTATTGTGCCGATCGCCACATTATTACTTATGTGGAAAGGGGTAAAGTATTTGTATCGTTTGAAGCAAAAAAAGGATGATGAAGGCGAAGAGGTAAAAGGCCTGTTCAGAATAATTTTTATGTTTACAGATGGATTGATTTCTATCAGAAAACTTAAAAAATGGCCGCTTTTTATAGGCTATACTGTAGTGCTTTGGGTGATTTATGTATTCCTTACTTTTATCCCGATGTACGGATTCGGTATGATAGAAAATTATGAATTGGGCATCGGTTCTGCTTTTTCTGTAATGGTCATCGCCACCATTGGTGTAATGTTGCCTTCGCCCGGAGCAGTGGGTACATACCATTGGTTTGTAAAGCAGAGTTTGCTGGTACTTTTTGCAGTACCTGCTGTAATCGGGGTTGCCTATGCCATCGTTTCTCACGCCGCCATGCTCGTATCTGTACTGCTGTTTACGCTGGTAGTTTGGGTTGTAGATTTGCTGAAAAAATAAAAGGGTCTAAGTGTTTACTTCAAGACCTGTCAGGTTTTAAGGGGCATTTTATTGTAAATAATTACCTAAGCGTAAAAACCTGATAGGTCTGCGCAGTTCAGCGTTAACAAACACTACGCTTCTGTGGTCACTCTTTCTTTGAGAGCTTTCTGATGCATCCTAAGCTCTTCTTTCAGAAATTTGCCGGTGTGACTTTTAGCCACTTTGCTCACCTCTTCGGGGGTACCCTGAGCAATTAATTCACCGCCAAACCTTCCGCCTTCAGGGCCTAAATCAATAACATGATCAGCGGCTTTAATCAGGTCAAGATTGTGTTCAATCACCAAAACGGTATTCCCTTTACTCACGAGTTTGCCGATTACATCTACCAGCAAACGAACATCTTCGAAATGGAGCCCTGTTGTGGGTTCGTCCATCACATAAAGCGTATTTCCTGTACCTATTTTAGATAACTCTCTGGATAATTTAATGCGCTGTGCTTCGCCTCCGCTCAACGTGGTACTTGGCTGTCCGATAGTAAGATATCCCAATCCCACAGAATTCAATGTTTTTAAAATCCTCTTGATTCTTGGGAATGAATCAAAAAACTCAACTGCTTCGCTTATGGGCATATCTAAAACATCAGAGATGTGCTTCCCCTTGTAGAAAATTTCGAGGGTTTCACGATTGTATCTCTTTCCGTTGCAACTTTCGCAGTTTACGTACACATCAGGCAGAAAATTCATCTCGATTTTTTTCAAGCCATCGCCGCCACATTCTTCGCAGCGACCACCTTTAACATTAAATGAGAATCTGCCCTGATCATAACCCCGAATTTTTGCCTCCGGTAGCTCGGCATAAAGGGCGCGGATTGCGTCAAAAAGCTTGGTGTATGTTCCGGGATTCGACCTTGGAGTGCGCCCAATGGGACTTTGGTCAATTGAAATAATCTTATCAATATGATCAATTCCTTCTATACTATCATAGGGGAGAGCGGCTTGCTTCGATTTATAGAAATGATTACTCAAAATCGGGACAAGCGTTTGATTGATCAGTGAGCTTTTCCCGCTTCCACTTACGCCGGTTGCACAGATAAATGTCCCCAAAGGAAGTTTCAAGTCAGTGTTTTTCAGATTGTGTCCACGGGCACCTTTTAAATGAATGAGTTTTCCATTGCCGGTGCGACGCTTTTCAGGAAACTCAATAAGTTTCTCGTATCTGATATAAGCACTTGTATCCGCATTTGGATTTAATTCGCCTGGCTTACCCATGGTTACGATTTGACCGCCATTAACGCCTGCACCCGGACCCATATCAATTACAAAATCTGCCTTTTCAATAGTTTCCCGGTCGTGTTCCACCACAATTACACTATTTCCAAGATCACGCAGCAACTTCAGAGAGTTTATCAGTTTGATGTTATCTCTCTGATGCAATCCAATACTGGGCTCATCTAAAATGTAAAGAACACCGACTAACTGTGTACCGATTTGAGTAGCCAACCGAATACGCTGTGCCTCGCCGCCACTTAAGGTTTGCGCCTCACGATCGAGGGTGAGATAATCCAATCCCACATTAAGTAAAAAATCAAGCCTGTCCCTGATTTCCTTAATCACCGGACCCGCAATTTGTCGCTGTCTGTCACTGAGCTTTAGTCCGTTAACAGTTTCCCGTAATTCCCTGATATCCATCTTCACAAGTGTGGAAATAGAGAATTTATCTATTTTATATGATAACGCTTCTTTGTTAAGCCGGCCACCCTCACAATCAGGACAAACCACCTGATTCATGTACGCCTTGGCTTTATCGCGCTGCTTGGCAGATTTACTTTCTTCGTAAGATTTTCGGATTACATCCAATAATCCATCAAATGTGTACTGATACGATACCCCGCTCTTCCCAAAGTCGTATTTTACCTTGTACTTGGTATCTCCGCCGCCTTTAAAGAGCGTTTTTATGAGTGTGTCGGGAAATTCTTTAACCGTGTCTTTAAACGTGTAGCCTTCTTTGGCTAAAACGGCTTCAAGCTGCTTAAAAATGAATGTTCCGCGTGGCTTCCCCAAATAGCGGATGGCTCCTTCTTCAATAGACTGCGATTGGTTTGGGATAATCAAATCAGGGTCAACATCGTAACTGAATCCCAGGCCATTGCACGTTTTACACGCACCGTAAGGCGAGTTGAAAGAAAATAAATTTGGCGCGGGGTCTTCGTATGATAATCCGCTTTCCTGATCAAAAAGTTTTTTAGAAAAAAGCAGGTCTCGTGAAGCTGATTCTCTCGTTGTGGGGATATGCAGAATTACATTTCCATCGGCCATTTCGAGGGCTGTTTGCACACTTTGCGCGATCCGGGCACGGCTGTTTTCATTAATCACAAATCGGTCGACTACCACTTCAATATTATGTGTTTTGTAGCGATCGACCTTCATATCAGGTTCCAAATCAAGGAACTCGCCATCAACTCTCACCCGAATGAAGCCTTGCTTAAGCGTTTGTTCGAAAAGCTCTCTGTAGTGGCCTTTTCTGCCCCGAACCACCGGTGCAAGACAATAGGCTTTTGTTCCATCAGGCTGGCTTAAAATTCTGTCTACTACCTGATCGGTTGTTTGTTTCTCCATTTTGTTGCCCGATAGATAGGAGTAGGGGATACCTGCGCGGGCATAGAGCAACCGAAGGTAATCGTAAATCTCGGTTACGGTTCCGACAGTTGAACGCGGATTTCTGTTAGTAGTTTTTTGATCAATCGAAATAACCGGCGAGAGTCCGTCTATAAAATCGACATCAGGGCGTTCCATCATCCCCAAAAACTGACGCGCGTAGGCCGAAAGCGACTCCATAAAACGGCGCTGGCCCTCAGCATAAATAGTATCGAAGGCTAAAGATGACTTCCCCGAGCCAGATAATCCCGTAATAACTACAAGTTTATCCCGTGGGATATCGACGTCTATTTTGCGCAAGTTGTGTTCTCTCGCGCCCCTGATTATTATGGATGAATACAACTGTTTATACTTGAATTATGTTAATGAGTACCCATGAAGTTGGATACAACTATATATCTAAAAGTATGATAATGAGCGAATTACGGAAAGCGTTCCTCTGTGAAAAAGAAAATAGCTTGATTTCAGCTTTACAGAAAATCAAAAGCAAAAAAAAACCGTCGAATGACGGTTTTAAAAAACTTTGTGCGGCTACAATTAGTAATTGTAACGCTGACGACGGCGCTCCTCGCGTACACTTTTTTTCAAATCTTCGCGACGTTGCTCAGAAGGCTTGATAAACTGCTGCCGTTCTTTATATTCCATAAGAATACGTGAACGCGTAATAAGTTTTTTAAACCGGTTGATGGCACGATCAATACTTTCGTTATCTTTAACTTTTACTCCGATCATGTGAATTAAAAAATAATTAGTTTAAGGTAAATGTTAGCAATACAGAATATAACACTTTTTATTTCAAATTTCTGCATCTTCTCGAAATTAAATTTCCGGATTAATAAAGGAGACAGAATCGGGCTTGTCGGGCCAAATGGCGCCGGTAAAACCACTCTATTGCGCCTTATTGACAAACGCTATACACCGGAAGAAGGCGATATAAGCATACAAAGCGGTGGTACTGCAGGCTTTCTGGAACAGGATACTCTTGAAATCAGCCTTGATAAAACAGTGCGCGCATTTGCGCAGGAAGCGTTCAGCGAAGTTCAGGAGATTGAAAAACGCCAACAAGAAATCGGAACTAAACTGGCAGAACGAACTGACTACGAAAGCGAATTATACCATAATCTATTGTTGAAACTCGAAGAGCTGAACGATCGCTATGCTTTATTGGAAGGAGACCGAGCGGCGTCAAAAACAGGAGAAGTTTTAGAGGGACTTGGATTTAGCACTGAAGAACTTGATCAGCCATTGCAGCGCTTCAGCGGAGGCTGGAGGATGAGAGCCGTACTTGCTAAACTCCTGTTGCAGCAACCCGATATCCTGATGTTGGATGAGCCCACCAACCACCTTGATATTGATTCCATCGAATGGTTAGAGCAGTATCTGAAAACCTATCACGGAGCGGTTGTTATAGTGAGTCACGACCGCTTTTTTCTGAATCGGATGGTAAATCAAATTGCCGAACTGAGGAATAAAAAAATATACACCTACACCGGTAATTACGATAATTTTCTGGTTCAAAGGCAGGAGCAGATTGAGCAGCAAAAACGTGAATACGAAGCCCAGCAAAAAGAAATCGCCGAAACAGAGCGGTTCATTGAGCGCTTCAGATACAAAGCTACGAAAGCACGCCAGGCGCAGAGCAGGATAAAAGCACTCGAAAAAATGGAACGCATCGAAGAACCGGAACCTGATCGGAAAAAGATGGATTTTCGATTTCCTGATCCTCCTTCGGCAGGTAAAGTAATCATCGAAATAAAAAACCTGAAAAAAACCTATCCGGGTAATGAGCATCAAAGCGATGTCAGGGTTTTCACAGAAGGTCAGGATTTGCACATTGGCCGTGGCGATAAAATCGCGCTGATTGGTCCGAATGGCTCGGGGAAGTCCACATTAGCCAGAATTCTGTACGGGAAAGAGCCTTTTCAGGGGGAAAGAAATGTTGGCCATAATGTAGAAATGACATTTTTTGCCCAGCATCTTGCCGATGTCTTGCAATCTGACAGAACCATTATGGAGGAAATGGAATCTGAAGCGCGCACATCTGAAATGAGAAGCAGAATTCGGAATATTTTGGGAAGCTTTTTGTTTTCGGGGGATGATGTTTTCAAGCCCGTATCGGTGCTCAGTGGTGGAGAAAGAGGACGTGTAGCACTCGCGAAAACGCTGCTTCAGCCCGCCAATTTCTTGATTTTGGATGAGCCCACCAACCACTTGGATATGGACTCGAAAGAAATCCTGATAAAAGCACTAAAAGAGTACAAAGGTACGATTTTGGCAGTTAGCCATGACAGGCATTTTCTCTCCAGTTTTGCCTCTACAATTTGGCGCACAGAGCACGGCAGAGTTACTGTTTATGAAGGGGGATATGATTACTATCAATGGAAAAGAGTAAAACAGCAAAATGGTACAGTTGAAGCAGGTGCAAAAGCTGAAAATCGTGTATCACAAAAAACTAACGATGTAGTACAGGATAAGTCATTTAACAGCGGGCCTAAAACTAAAGAGCAAAAGAGAAAAGAAGCACAACTAAGAAACGAGTTCAACAAAAGAAACAAAGCCCTGAAAGAAAAAGTAGCTTCACTCGAAAAGAAAATGGCATCCCTTGAAAAGAAAAAAGAAGAACTAAACAATCTGCTTGCTGACTCAGATTTTTATCAAACACCCGAAGCTGCCGAATCAATTCGGGAATATGCATCAATAGAAAGTAAATTGGACGATTTAACAGAAGAATGGACTGAACTTTCCATTCAAATAGAGGCCGAAGAGGAAAAACTTGAAAGAGAACTGAATCTGTAAGACAAGAGTCAAGAGTACTGAGAGGCTGATGCCCGCGCTATCACTTAGCTTCATTCGATGGACGATAGCTACATGCCATTATTGTTGTAACCTGAGCATGGTTTTTATATTGTCGTGAATAATTCGTGTTATTTTTCCAATTCCGACAACTCAAAATAATTGTCAGACAAAAGCAAATATTCTATGTGCACCGCAAACACACGCACCCTCAATGATTAATCATATTTAAATATAAAAGGTTTTTTTAGTATAATTTTAATTACTAAATTTTAATTTAAGTTCCGGGATGAGGGTTCCTTTTGTTTGAAAAAGGAGTAGAATATCGAATTCATCCACAAAAAACGGCTATTTATAGAATATCAAAAACATTAATATTAAATAAAAAATAAATTCTACTCGAGATTGATGTCACTGTAGATATAAAATCAATTGTTAAATACAACTAATTAAAATGGATAGAACCCTGTTTTGCTTGTTATTTGTTACCACATTTATATGTGCGTGGGTTAATTCCGCTCAGGCTGGTGATAAAATGCTGGCAACAGGAGTAGAAGATATTAGGGTTTTACTTTTTGATGAGTATGATATAGATGAGTTTTTGATTTTTGCTATGAATGGCTCCGTTTTTATGAGTAATGAAGATGGAAATGTCATAACCGTTCAGGAAGGAGAGACGGGTGCAAGACTGGCATCTGTCAGGCGCGGTATCAGGTATAATAGAGATGGCAGGTCAACGACATCAGGCGAGTGGACTATAAGTGGAACCGGTACATCACTGATTCGGTTTTTTAGTCCAGAAACAGGGTGGCGTTATTATTATGGTGTTATTCGCGTGTCTAAGGATGAAAATGACAACCTCAGGTTTATTAATCAGGTTAATCTTGAAGATTATGTTGCCAGTGTAGTCGGTTCTGAGATGCATTTTGATCACCCGGAGGCGCTCAAAGTGCAAGCCGTAATTTCCAGAACATATGCTTTGTGGAATATATCATTGTTTCAAGAGCGAGATTACGAGTTGACAGATAACATAATGAATCAGGTTTACTTGGGGGAGCACATCTCTAAACCACGATACAGGGAAGCAGCAGAAGCAACGCGTGATCAAGTATTAATGTGGAGTGATAAATTAATTATGGCCGTATACCATAGTACTTGCGGTGGCAGAACAGCATCTAATACATCTGTGTGGAGTGGGAACGCATTACCTTATTTGGTGGGAATTTATGACAATCAATCTTGTTCCGCTTCACCTCATTATAGGTGGGATTCAGAAGTAGGGGTTGCAAACATCCATCGCATATTTAAGAGAGACAGGCGCAACCCGGTTGTCAGGATCGATGTAGCCAACAGAGATTCATTTGAAAGAGTCACTCACGTGATGATATATTACAGAAATGGTGTAGAAAAGCTTCCATTAAATACGTTCAGGCTTGCAGTTAACAGGCGCTTGGGCAATATGACTATAAGAAGCGCTTATTTTGATATGAAAGTTAATGCTGATAGCTATATCTTTAGTGGAAGAGGAATGGGGCATGGCGTGGGCTTGTGTCAATGGGGTGCCCTTGGTCTTGCAGAATCAGGATGGAGGTACAGTGATATATTGAAATTTTACTACAAGGGAGTAGATATCACACACTACAATCAACTGCATGGCGATGGATATAAGTTGGCTCGTTTCTGAGTTAAAGTAGGTATTTAGTTACCAGATTCTGCTTTATTTGCTCACATTCCGCATTATTTTCAACTTAAGTACTGTATTATGTTTATTCAGCAAAGAAAACCAAAAGATTTCGATTGTGGATTAAATCTTGACCTTATGATAGAAGCGGTGCCTCGCATACAGGATAAGGAAACAAGAATTGATTATGCCAAACGAATTGTGGGTTTAATTAAGCAAAGCCACATCAATTGGGTTAGTCCTAACGGGGAAAGCAAAAGAGCCTGGGACTATTACTTCGAATTGGCCGATTATAACCCTGCCGACTATGGGATTTATTCTCCTTTTGAAAATGGTGCTCAGGACGACGCCAGATAAAGTGGCTTGATGCTTTGATGTGCTATTATCTGAGGGTTTTTTTGTTTATTCGTCTGTTATAAGATTCGGCATACCTATCCCGGCTCAAACGCAAAATTGCGATAGATTATACTCGGATTTCGATGTCGACTTGGTTGCATGGCATCTAAACCATAAATAAATAAACGAATAAACAAGAAAGTCGGCTCTTCAATTAAAAACTTACCTCACTTTACCAAAACATATTTCTATTAAACAGGCGTTTAAGTGACGCATTAAGTGATATTGATTTTACCCACGCTTTTCAGTCAAAAAAACACCAAAACTTTTTCACTTTTTGGTTGACAAATGGGTTCAAAGGTGCGTATATTTTAAATCTGTCACGAAACAGAAAATTCGGTTTGAATTTGAGTGTGAGTGGCGGTGTTCTTTGGCAGGTTGAAAGGTAAAACAGAATAGACAGAAGATCGCATAGCGAGGCCTTTTAAGGGCGAGGTAGGGCTCATAGTTTATATAGAAATATATACAACGGAGAGTTTGATCCTGGCTCAGGACGAA
>SLDG01000131.1 GCA_007125355.1 Balneolales bacterium
ATCAGTTTCGTAATTTTCAAGTAACCACCACATATAATAAATAACAGCCATCATACTGTTTGGCTCTCTTGCATGTGTTAATGAAGTGTAAAGCGCCTGAGGTTTTTCTTCCTCCTCTAACTCTGTTCCTATCCATACAGCCCAAATTTCCCTGCCTTCTATACTTTCGCCGATGCTAAACTTTTCCGTAATCAGATCGGGGAATAATTCATACATTTGGTCTAATGCTTCAACTACTTCTTCAAATGTTTTATGACCTCCCATCGAACCGAGTTGGAAATTCTCCGGGGCATTCTTCATGGCTTTATTTAAATCAAAAGACTGTAAATCTTTTTGCATTCTTGATACATACCATTGGGAAACATCTTCGACCAAAACCTCAAAGTACACACTATTTTCTTTCATCAATGCCAGTTCTGCTCCTGCTAATTCTGCTATAATGGTATTGGATTTGTGATTATTATGAACATGGTCAATCGAAACACCCATCTCAATCAAATCATGAATACTTGCTGAATTGAGGTGAATTTCTACTCTGTAAAACGCTTCATTTTCGAATTCGCCTGTTTGCGCGAACAAGTTGATGTTTAAAAATCCGATGATGAAAATCAGGGTTACTACTATTTTTTTCATTTTTTATATTACAGTCTTAATTAGCGAACAACTTTAAAATGACGAAGATTGGATTTCTTCATTGCCATAGCATTTAAAATACGTTTATTTGCCCAACTTTAAAAAATGAGGATCATTCACTACAATCAACATATGCTGTTTCGAGTTGAATTATCAACTTTTTCACATACTCTTTATGTGAAGGCTTCATAAAAACACTTCTCAAAACTGTTACCTCAGTTTGATCAACAACTATTTCCGGATGCTTTTTTGTGATAACAGATGAAGGCATTTTATATAGAGAAAGGAAAAAGGGCTCCTGACTTTCCTTCATCCCGTAATCAAAAATTCTTTTTGACAAGCGGGTAATTTCAGATGTTGACGTAGCTACAGGAAAGTAGCATACTATGTCAAGCTCAGGTTGCTGTATTAATGAATAGTACTCTGATTGATCTATTTCTTCAGCAAATTTCCCGGCTGCTTGAATGCAATCCTTTAACATGTTACCAAAGGGACTTTCAGGAGTGAGGCCAAGTGTTTTTATGGTAAACCATAGTGCAGCCGCTGATGCCCCGGGCCTTGAGCACTCAAGTGTAATTTCCCCGAGATGCAAATTGTCTGAGGTGAAATACGTGTATGGTGAATCGTGTTTATAAAATCTGCCTACCTCAGGATCTTTGAATAATACAGAACCGCAGCCATATGGCTGTAACCCATGTTTATGAGGATCTATCACAATACTATCTGCCACACTCAGGCTTTTCCATGGGGTTGAATTTTGCAAATTGTCTTCAATAATTTTGAAGAATCCTCCATAAGCGGCATCTACATGAATTCGAACTCCGTGGGATTTACACATTGGTACAATTTTATCGAACTCATCTACTACACCCCTTCCGGTCGTACCCATAGTTACAACAAGCGTTCCGGCTCCGGGCAAAACCTCTTCAAGTTTAATCACATCTATTTTGCCAAAATCATCTACAGGCACTGAAGCAGATTCAATTCCGAGCACATCTGCCATTCGTTTATGCGTGTAGTGCGCATCTGCAGAGTACAGAATTTTCTTTTTGGGATGTAAGCATTTTGCTACCCATAAAGCTTCGAGGTTTGCTACAGTCCCACCGCTGGTAAGGTGGCCCAAAAAGTGATTATTATATCCAACCATTTCGGCTAATTCCTGCATAACCTCTTTTTCCATTTCGGAACTTGGCGGTCCGCCATCAAGAGCGTGATTATTCGGATTTATGGTCATTGCAAGGCTGTAAGCAAACCACGCGTAAGGGTGTGGCGGTTTGAGCATTTGGCCTGCATACTGTGGCGAATGAAAAGGGTAGTTTCCTTTCATTCTTTGTATAAATTCTCCGAATGTTTTCTCAAAATGAATATGGTCAGGCTCCTGACCCAGAACCTGACCATATTCTTTAGGAATTGAAAACCCGTAGGTTTCCGTTTCTTTAAACCATTCTTTAAAAAAGGGAATCAGTTTTTCATACATATCATCTTATTAGATAAAACGGAAGGTAAGTCCAACAGACAGCACCTGCATAAGCTGAATTTTGTCAATAGCATCCTTATCATAATGCATTACAAACTTGAAGTTTGTAGACAAATAGCGGTTAATCGTCATATCCAACTCATTAGAGAAGGTGAAATTAGACTCATCTAATGGCCTGTTCACGTTAGTGAATGTTTCGACAGAAGTTTTATAGGTTACATTTTCAAAAACCTCCTTCTCGAAATTGATGAGAAAGGAGAAACCTGCTTCGTTTCTAAAAGTATCACCGGGATCAAGGCCATAAATTGGTCCTAAATCTTTATTTGTAACAAATGTCTGCTTCATAGAAGCACCAAAACTGGCATCAAAATAATCAACCGGACTATATGTGATACCCAAAATCTGGCTTAAATAACCGGGTGCCATGAATTGTGATATGCGGTTTATGTTGTCTTTGTCTTTACCAATATCAAACTGTGTTCTGAAGTTAAGGTCAAAAAGAGCACTCCAGGTTTCATCATGTAAGAAATATCTGAATTGATTTCTGATATTGAGTAAGTCATCTGTTTTACGGTATTCATTGTCGATGAGCGCCTGCCCGTATCTTGTATTCACCAGGAGATTATACTTCCAGCGATGCAACCTGTACTTTGCTTCAAATCGGGCATTAGATGTAATTGCTAAAGTATTAACGCCACCAGATTGCCAATCACGAAAACTAGCCTGTGAACCGTTTAGTCCACCTCTGAAAGACAAAACCCAGCTTTCAACTGGAACCTCTTCTGCAAGGGCTATAGATTCTGAACTTTTGTCTTTAGTATCGGCTGCGAAAGCCGTAACTACCGTGAACATGAGAATGAAAAAGGATAGTAGATATTTTTTCATAGCAAATTGTTATGTGATAATTGTAGTGGAAGTGTATTTCTGAATAAGAGTAAACTTGGATTAAATGCAGTGCTGATATTATTTATTTAATCTGTAAAATCCAACAAAGGAAGCTTTTTTCAAGCTGACTTAGAAAAAAAAGCAATCATTTAAGGGTAAAATTAATACCTGGGAAACATAAGAACTTCAACTGATTCATCATTTTTACCGAATTCAACCTGTACATGTTCTCTTAGTTTTGTGGGATGATGAAGACCGGTAAACGTTGCTTCAACCGGAAAATTTCTGTGACCGCGATCAACCAAAACAGCCACTTGAATTTTGGATGGTTCTCCTGCTTTAAGAACATACTCAAGTGCTTTAAGCATGGTTTTCCCCGAGAAAAGCACATCATCTACGATAATTATATTAGCATTTTCGGTATCTGGAAGCTTATTGATGTGGTCGTCCGGATCGAAATGAATATCAATATTGTGTAACCCACCTGTTTCGCATTCTAATTGCAGAAGATTTCGATTGATCATTTCAGCAAGTTTATGGCCACGCTTATTCAGGCCAATAATCAACAAATCAGAAAATTCCCTGTTTTGTTCAATTATTTCAAAACACATGCGTCTGAGTGCTCTTTTTACCCGCTCATTATCCATTAAAACAATACGATTGTCGGGTCTTACTTCAGTCATTTTTACTGAAACATGGCTTTAATGCTGCCCCAAGTTCTTCTGATAGCTGTAGAGGAGTAGTTTATCTCGGTCTCACCAATACGGGATTTATCACCGTTGGTGTAGTTTACGTAAAGATGATACATAACGGGCTCAGCATTGCTTTGATTTCTGAACACGTTTTTATCAACGTAGTTGTATTCTTTAGGATTTGCAGAGCCCGGTTGAGGCTGAATTGTGTTGACAAGTACAAAATCTGTATCGCGCACCATTTTTCTTTTAATGGTATAGTGCATAATACCGGGTTGTTCATCTACTACCCAAGTTAGATGAATCTCGTTTCTGTCCGGGTCGGGTATATCGGCAGTAAAATGCTGCAGCATAGCCGGTGAAGCAGCCAGAAACAGCAACGAAAGAACCAGTAAAAAGAGAGTTTTATACACTTTCATATGAATGAGTTTATACAAATATACTAAAGTCAGCGATTAGTTGCTCATAGATTTTTGAGAGCCTCTTCTATATCATTATCCATAAATTTGCGGGTCAGATTGTACTTCTATTATTTCCAGAAACCGATCTCGCCCTAATGTAAACTGATAAATAAGCAACAGTATTGCTGAAATAACAAGAGCCATTTGAAAATACCATGAGACATCGAGAAACCCAGGTGGATAAATAACAAAGGCAAAAATTAACAGCATCATAAACAGGTTCAAAAACCAGGGTAATTCGCGAAGCTGAATTTCGAAGGTTCGGATGGTGTCATCTTCAGCAATAAATTCAGTTTCCGGACTCCCGCACCATTCCATTCTTATTCTAATGGTATTTCTGCCTTGTTCAACAATTCTTCTGATGGTTTCATCATTTGAAATCGAACCGGTGTATTCATCATTCAAATACACTTTGAACGAGCTGAAATACTTAATGTATTCCTTTTTTCTGCGGATGATTATATGTGGCATATTTTAAGGGTTCTCCACGCCCCACTGAGTTACATCAAAATAAATTTCAGCTCCGGGCCCGGGTGGTATTCCAAAACCGAAAATCATAACGTAGAATAGAATAACCCATCCGATATAGAAGAAAATACTATATGGCAGCATCATACTAATAATGGTACCAATACCAAGATTACGATCGTATTTATTGGCAAACGCCAGAATAAGGCCAAAATAACTCATCATCGGGGTGATGATATTTGTTACTGAATCCCCGATGCGATATGCCGCCTGGATCACTTCCGGACTGTACCCAATAAGCATAAGCATGGGCACAAATATGGGAGCCGTGACAGCCCATTGCGCAGAGGCAGACCCAAGCATGAGGTTTACAAATCCAGATACAAAGATAAATCCAAGAAATACTAACGGCCCTGTAAGATTCAGGTCGGTCAGTATATTTGCACCTGTTACAGCAACTATTTGTCCGAGATTTGTCCATCCAAAATATGCAACAAACTGTGCCGCGAAAAACACAATTACGATATAAAGGCCAAGAGTGGCCATAGATTTTGCCATACCGTCAATGACATCCCGTTCTGTTTTAATGGTGCCGACAATTTTGCCATACACGACTCCGGGGATGATAAATCCTATAAAAATAAACGCGACAATCCCCGTTAAAAAGGGCCTTATGTTTGCGGGGAAATCATCCGCATCCGGATTTCTGAGTACCCCCCATTCCGGCACAACAGCTAAAGCAAGCACGCCAAACATGGCAATTACAGAAATGAACGTCCAAAACAAGCCTTTTTTCTCGAGATCGGTCAAAGGTTCCATTCCTTCGTTGTCATCGAGCTCCTCCATTGCAATACTGCGATCATATGGCCCGAGTGTGGGTTCTACAATGTAGACAGTAACGTATGTCCCCATGAAGGTAATAACGAACACGCTTAAGAACATGAAATAATAGTTTACGGCAGCGTGTACAACATAACCCGGTGCAATCAGCTGGGCTGCTTCTTCTGTTAAGCCGGCAAGCAGTGGATCGATGGTACCGAGTAGCAGGTTTGCACTATATCCACCTGAAACGCCAGCAAATGCAGCGGCCAATCCTGCAAGTGGATGCCTGCCGAGCGACAAGAAAACCACAGCGCCCAATGGAACCAATACCACATAACCAAGCTCAGATGCTGTATTACTTACAATCCCCGAAAAAACAACTGCAACGGTTACGAGAATGCGCGGTTGGAGCACAAAAACAATCGGCTTTAGTAACAAATCAAGAAACCAGAAACCGGTGTTTGCCTGCAAGTTTACTGAAACAGCTTTAAGCACGATTCCACGAATAGCTGCCTTAATTAAACCGGAGTGTTCGGCCACTCCTACCCCAAGCAAAGCAACCAAAACGGTACCGAGTGGGGCAAAACTCGTGAAATTTGTAACCAAATTGGCAATGATCATCCTTAAACCCTCAGCGTTCATCAGGCTTATGGCCGTGATAAGCGTTTCACCGGTTTGGTCTCTGGGATCGGCTACGCTCCAGTTTAACAGATCAGCAAGGCCGCTTATTAGAATTACCCCCAAACAAAACAACGCAAAAAGAGTAACGGGGTGTGGCAACAGGTTACCGAGCCATTCAACTGCTTTTAAAAAATGAGTAAACCAGGTTTTTTTTGTCTCTATTTGAGGATTCAAATCAGAGTTTTTTAACGGCGTTTTTTCACTCATCTGAGATTTTTTGAATTAGATAGCAGGTTTTATTTGGGATGTTATCACTTCTTTACCAGGAATAACTCTATTGTGTTTAACTGATTCGGTTACGTTTTGTTTGGCAAACAGGGATTATACAAAAAAAGTGACTTTCAGGAAAATGGAGTTATTATAAGATTATAAAATGTACTGCTCCTGGCGGAGCAAACCTTAACCTTAATCTCAACCTTAACCTATTACCGCACGTTCAGCGCGTCCTCGCGCGCCGTTGGCTGCCCTTCTGCTGTTTTTACCCCTTTGCCTTGCTGGCAAGAACATTTTCCTGGTGGACAATTCGGTTTAAGTATTTCATACTTGGCTTTAAGCTGTATTTTTTATATTAAAAGACCGACAACTGGAAAATATTCTTTATTGAATTCGAAGCAACCATGAAAATGCATTTAGATGTCTGATTCCACTCCTATCCTGAGTAAATCCGTCTGTTGTAAGAAGAAATTTAGGGTAGTTGTCTTTGATTTTTTCCAGTGCTCCGAACTCACGTTCTATTGTTTTCTCGTTAGACAACTGCCAGGCTACTTGATAATATTCGATTTCTCCCGTTTTGGTTTTGCATACGAAGTCGACTTCACTATTACGACTCGTGCCAGTCCAGATTTTATTACCCCGTCGAAGCAATTCCAGGTATACTATATTTTCCAAAATATGACCTCGCTCTGTCAGGCGCTCTTTCCCCATCAAAATGTTGAGCAAACCAACATCCACCAGATAATACTTTTCTTGAGTTGCCAGCTGTTTTCGGCCCTTCAAGTCAAATCGGTTTACTTTATAAAACACAAAGCTCGCTACCAAATAGTCCAGATAATTCTCAACCGTTGCGTGGTGTATCCCTTGACCGTCTTGTCTTAACGTATTCGATATATTGTTTGGTGAAAGCGCATTGCCGATGTTAGACGCCACAAACTTTGCAATATTTGCAAATGCCCGTTGGTTTTTTATCTGATGACGCTGCATTATGTCTTTTTCTATGATGGTCGTATAGATGGCCTCCAGATATTCAAATATTTTGTCATATCCACCATCTCGGAGTTCAACGCCTTTGGGTAAGGACGTCTCATTGACATAGTCAAAGAATAGAGGTTCAAAGTTCAAATACTTGTTTTCAACGTCAACACCCCTTGCAATCAAATATTCCCTAAAAGAAAATGGCAGAATGGAGGTTTCGATATACCGTCCGCTCAACAGCGTTGCCAATTCACTGCTCAGCAGGAACGCATTTGAACCGGTGATGTAAACATCCACATTTTCCGAGGCAAACAGACCATCTACCAGTTTTTCAAACTGCGGTATATTTTGCACCTCGTCTAAAAAAACATAATTCGGTTTGTTGGCTTGTAACTTTGTTTTTATCCCGAAATAAATATCATCCCATTTTTTTCCGACAAAGTTTTCGGGTAATTCAAAATTATAAAACTGAATTTGCTTCTTGCCAACCCCTAACCTAAGCAATTGTTCCCGATACAAGAATAACAACGTGGATTTTCCGGATCGTCGTAAGCCACTGACTACCTTTATGAGGTCTTTGTCTTTGTAGGCCAATAGCTTGTCGGTATATTCTTTGCGATCAGTATAATTATCCATTGGAATCAGGCATTATCAATAAATGCATAATTTGCAAGTTTCGATAATATAAGGAAGTTTTTAAAGAGATTTACTTATAAGTTAGCTGCATACAAAGGTATTGTTTTTGGTGGAGTAAAGCCCGTGTGTTCAATGTATCCTCGCTGTAGTATTGAACACGGATTAAACGGATTCAGCGGATGTACACTGCATACAAAAGTACTGCTCCTGTCGGAGCAAATTCGGCACGTTCAGCGCGTCCTCGCGCGAACGGGGTTCAGAGCAGCGTCCCCGCTGCCGTGGAGGTGCTGTAACAGTTGCCTTTATCAGCTTCCAAACCATCAGGGTTTTCGAAACCATGATGGCTGCGCCTTGGTTCCGGCATCGACATTGCCATTTGTGCCATGGCCAGAGAGGATCCTGGACCAATGGTTAATGACGCGCTGGTTGATTGAATAGAAATAAACCCGTTTACAAAATTAAACTGGCTGCCGATTTGCGTGGCACTTGAAATGGTTAAACGCCCCTCATCCATTAAAAAACTTACATTATCATGTACCTGAAGCTCAGCTCCTGATAGCACCAGCACACCACCACCTGCCGTGTTTAATGTAGTGTTATTGTGCATTTGCAAGGCCGCCCC
>SLDG01000028.1 GCA_007125355.1 Balneolales bacterium
ACGCAGAAGAGATATATACTTCTGCGGTGGGTGATTCACACCCTGAACAAGCCTTGCCGCACACAAGATGCGGCTATTAACCAAACTGGAACTAATCATGAAAAACTATTACTTAGCGTTAACAATTATAGTAACCCTGGTTTGTTCGTTAAGCACTAACTTAGTACATGCCCAAACCTGCGAGAATGAAAACTCCAGCCATACGTATAGCATGCTTAAATCTTTCCTGAATGACACCCGTTACGAATCCGACCACATCGAAAGTGGAATTCAAAACCTGAGTATAGATAATGTTACCCTGCTTATTGGCTCAGAACACAGTGAACTTTGTGAGCAATTAAGACAAACTTCTGCATTTGTTAATGCGCCTCCAACAGGATTGAACGATATAAGCTTTTTTAACGTATCTAATCGGCGTTTTATAGTCTATTTTTTCCTTGATACCCTGCCAAATTATGAGGAGTTAATATTCTATTCAGGTCCAATCGGATTAATTAGGATATTTGACGAAAACCTAAATCATGTTCTTTCAGTTTCGATTAAGTAATTACTTCATAACCTGCACAAGCCTGCCTGATGGCCAGGCAGGCCATAACCAATCCGGGTTTAAAAGTTGGAAATAATAATTTCTGCCAAAATTGGTCAGGAATAGAACTATATGACACTACATTTCTGAATTGGCTAATATTTTTGGGTTCAGCAACGAAGACTTTGTGCTATAATCTACGAATGGTTCGACTACATGTAGGAACTGCATCGGAAGTTTATGACATATCTGGGCGTCCGGCATTCCGCTCACCAAGACTCCTTAGGGCAGGGTTTAATTATAGATGCTGATGGGTTACTCTTGTTTGACCAAGAACCACCGGCTCCGGATGAGGATGATGGTAAACGGATAGCCTCTTGTGGTTATATTACGTTGTAATTTTAAATTTAATCTAAGTAATCATGAACTGGATTTTAACATTTTCATTTTTAATAGTACTTTTTGAATTCGGAGTTTATGATAAACTGTCTCCTGATATATTTGATACTGAATACTTTGCAGAGCATCAATCATTTAACTGTCCGGAGGAAACAGAGCGAAATCGGAATTATGTGGAACGATTTTTCTTAAATAATCACCTTGAAGTACGAAGAGCTGAACTTGGGATTGGTCATCTTACAGTAGATGATATCCAACTCTTAAGTAATCCGGACGATGATACGGTATGCCAACAGCTTTATCTGAACCATCAACAGGCAATAGAATACGTCAGTGCAACAGATGGAAAAAAATACGTGAAGTCGTATTCTATAAAGCAGGGCAATACTATTTTGTAATAGTTCAATTTCGTCTGCCCGATGATCCGAATGAAATAATTTTCGGAGTGCAAGGAATTACAATTTATGATCAGAATTTAAATCGTCTTGCTGGTATTAGTTATTAATTTTTATTACAAGTTGTTTCTTGTTATTAAATATTTTATAGTTAAAACTTTATGGTGACCCCATTTCCGGCAACCCGGGTGATGGTAGCAAGCCAAGGTGTACAGTTTGAGCTATTTGATGATGAATCGGTGCATTCGCCGTGCGGAACAATATACCCCGACTCTTTTTTCTACCCTATAATGCCATAGGCATGATTCACACACACCCATTTTATCCCGGTGAAGACACAAGACCCGTTTGTGGATCCGATGGTGATGAAGAATACGAACAGGGTTTCAGTCAATATGATTTTTGATTCATGATGACCATTATACAAGCCACAAATAATATCAGCTTTACCAGCTACCTTATCGATGGAGCCGGTATTACAACAATGGGTTTTGGGGGTCTGTCTTCAGAACAAAAGTACCAGCCATGCGGTTATAATCCCTAATCAGAGAAAGAAATGAATATGAAAACGCTACTATTATTTTGTGTAATTACTGCCTTTTGTGTGGGTGTTACTACAAACGGGTCTATCAGTAAAACAAACCACATAAACACAGCTTGTACGGAACCGGAACCAATGATCCATGGCGGTCTGTTTTTCTTTTTGGTTTTGGATTACAACAGGTTTGTGGAAAACCGACAGTCGGTTGGTTTACCGGCACTGGAGTATAATGGACCATGGCCGCCTGTCGAACAGCCGTTTGAGGGAAACAATTACGGAATCTGGTCTGTAAACGATGAATTAGCCTGCCAACAGCTACAGCAGTTTGTTGATACTCATGACACCCCGGAAACGGGTTTTAAATATTTTTATCAGACCGAAACGCATTACTTTATCATCTTCACCAGCAGGACACCAACAATGGTCAGTTATGGAGGCAGGTCACATATCTTTGTGTTTGACGCTCAGATGAACTTCCTTGGGAGGACAAGGGGTTAGCAATTACCAGATAAGGAGCCAAAATGCGGATACTAAAATTAACCATAATATCACTTTTTTGCCTTTCATAAATCCTGGGTTTTAAAGTCTATTATCGGCTCCGGCCTGGGCTCTAACGATGTAACTGAAAGAGTAAATGGTGGTCATCATGGACTTGAGGAAAGAAATCAATATTATAACAATGCTATGGAGGAAATCGAATGCTAAACAATAAGCTTAATGGTATATTAATTTTAATCATAACTCTCTTTGTGTCTTATTTTTCATTTTCTGAAAAGTCTGAAAATCAAGAACCACACCAATTAATCATTGGTGAATGGCAACAAGAGAATGATGAAAAATCCTTGTGGGTATTTTCCAATGAGAATGTTTTAAAAAGAATATACGATAGCGAAATACGCAGTATTGGAACATGGCATATTGTAGATATGTGTGAGGGAGAGTATATTCATGAAGAAGACTTTGGAATGC
This sequence comes from Balneolales bacterium, assembly GCA_007125355.1. Lineage (GTDB taxonomy): Bacteria > Bacteroidota > Rhodothermia > Balneolales > Cyclonatronaceae > SLDG01. The sequence goes on from SLDG01000028.1 coordinate 2,831, forward strand.
TTGAAACTACCTTTGAATCGGGCATCACGCAGTGCTACGTTATCCAAGGGTTGAACGGAACCTTAACTCTTCTATCAGTTCCCCAAGGTCGTCTTCTAATTTTCGATAAGGTAGAATAATTAATGTGTTTATATACAAAGATTCTCCCTGCTATTCGTCGATCAGTCGCAGTATGACTGGCCCTTACAATATTCCTCTTTCTAATATTTCGGACGATATTTCCCAAATGAGCTGAATCAAGCTGCATTTTTGCTTCATACGCGTCTTTAATTCCCAAATGAACCGGTTACAGGTCTTAGATGTTATGATATTCCAGTTTTTAATTTGCCTGATACTTCATTTTATGATTTATCAAGGGGTATCTATGAGCTAGGGCTCATCGGATAGTGACAAAAAAAATTGTCGCAATAACTGAAACACCGATGATTGCTATAGATAAATCCAACATTTATGTAACCGAGCCCGGCTCAGCATCAAGCTACGGTTATTTTTATTGTGATCTTTATTTTAAAAACCTAAAATTGAGCTTACTCCGAAAAGTCCATTTTTAGGTTATTACCCCTTTTCATTTGCAATAGAGGCCACTTTTTAGCTGAAATTGACTTTTCGGAGCGGTCTCAAATTATGAATTTCTCACTACCAATTACTCTATTGCTTTTTAATCACTTGTGTTTTGTAAACCTGCACAAGCCCAATATCCTGTTCCTGTGGTTGTAGTGAATAAAAACGTATTAGTTTTTCTGAATGACTTCCATTTTCAGCAAGTCAGAAATGATCTTGGGCTTACCAAGGTATCAGAGGGCGAAATCATTACATTAAATAACAGTGAGCATGCGGAATAATGCAATTACTTAAAAGAGCATCAACCTTTTAACCAAATAAGAAGTCCTGATGTTTACTCTAGGCCTGATAAAGTTGGCTACTTCAAGATAAGGGGCTTATATCTTGTATTTGTTGTTGATTGGCGGATTCATCAAGTAGATTGAAGATGAATTATGGTTTGATTCAGTTTCTACGGTCCTTAAAGCTTATAACTCTGATTTTGAACGTGCACAGTATGACTTTTTTGAATAGCTTTACCAAAACGCCAAAGTCTGCTTTGGCAATTATGAAAACTATGTAGCTTTATTAAATAAAGTGAGGGTTGGTATTGAACAATAACATGTTGGTTTTAAATATTAAGTATTAATTTTAGATGCGAGTTGAATAGTACTAATCTGAGATAATACAAATTCAAACAATGCTTCAATTTGGGCAAGAATTACTCCTTGTGGTTATAACCCTCAAAATTAAAAATCATGGAAAAATTCACATTTGTTTTATTGATTATATTACTTTCAGGTAATTTTTCACAAGTAAATGCACAATCATCAATGTGTGGTGGTCATATAGATGAAGCGAAATATCTTAGTAAGGTAGACAATATAATAATGGCACTATTGTCTCCACAAAGAAATAGCATCAGAGAGAACTCAAACTTAGACCATCTAACATTTGAAGATTTTGAACCACTAAATTCAGGGGCAGAATGTGACCTTCTAATGAACTTTTTCGAACCATTTTGGGATGATGAAAGCTCTGCAAAGCCTGTTTACTACACTGCTGGGGGATATTATTTCATCCTTATTGTGAATTCACGGCCAAATATACAAAATATTGATGGCGGTATAACTATTAGTGGAAGAATTTCGGGTTTTACAACCGTAATTGCATTAAATGAGAACATTAATCCTATTGCTTTATTTGTGCTGTAGGTGTTGTCAAAATGACTAAAACGTGCTATCTCGAGAGAATAACATTTGATAGTGCCCGATTTTACAGATAGGGACATTGATTAATTTTTTGAGTTTTGATTCATTAAAGAATACTTCTTCGGGTGTTTAATAACCAAGTTCTTTTCGTGTACGGTTGTTAAGTTTTTCGCAGATTCGCGTCAATTCCTTAGATTGAACAAATCAGGTATGTCTATATTGGGGAATATATTGACGTAACAAATTTTATAGTTTTAGATAATGAAACGATATATATATATCGCAACACCAGAAACTACTAACCCTCAACAGCCAAATATGGAGCCAGGATATGGATACTAAAATTAACGATAATATCACTTATTTTGTCTTTCATAAGTCTTGGGTTTTCAAGTCTACTATCGGCTCCGGCCTGGGCTCTAACGATGGAACCGGAAACCAAAACGGTAGCGGGCTAATGCCGGAATGCGAGGAGGAATTTACATTAACTACAAGTGTTACGCCTGATTACGCAGGTACTGTTTCTCCAGCTTCTGGTGATTTTGAATCCGGCACACAGGTAACATTAACCGCGGTAGCTAGTACTGATTTTGAGGCTGATGAAAGATATGTTTTTAACCATTGGTCTGGAGATGCTTCAGGTGCAAGCTCAACAATATCATTTACAATGAACAGTGATATGAATGTAACAGCTGAATTTGTACAAATATGCGATATTGCGGAGCCCCCAGTTTGGTGTAGCAACAGATGTTCTGAAGAGACACATCCAGTTTTAAAACCTGTTGAAGTACAAGAAATATTGCAAGATATTTTTAATGCAGGTACCGCAAATCAAAGTGAAAACCACAATCAGTGGTATGAGAAACTTGTAGCCATTACGAAAAGCTACGATAACGGAAATGTAACTTATAATTCAATAAATATTCCTTTTCCATCAGTAAGCTCTTGCCATATGAGCGGCAGACCTGATATGTTATCTGTGTATGAAAATTATCCCGGCGGGTTTATGGCATTTAACAATGAAATATATGCTCTTATACACTTGCACCCTGCTCCACGTGGTTTTCAAGTAGGTCCGCCATTACCGCAGCCAGGTGAAAATGCTTGTTTGGATCATTTAAGAAGTATAAATGCTTTATTACCGGGTCAGAATAACTTTCAACACATTGGTGGTATAAGCCCTGCTGATGAGCGGATCCACGATAATTTTCTAGATGAGTTAGGTTTAAATGTGCCATTTGTACTTATTGATCCAGATCATATAGAAATAAGATTAGAAAACAAAGAAAAACTACCTCTATTGGATCCATGTGGATACACAAACAATTAAATAGATAGTAAAATGAAAAAAAATATTTTTATTATTATAGTTACCTTTTTGATTTGCAATCAACTGCAAGCACAAGAATATGATTTCCAATATTGCTACAACCTAAATAGCTCAGTTCAGGAGGCATTAGTTCAAACGCTTCAGAATGAAACAAAAAGAAACTCAATAAATGAGGCATTAGAAATAAACTTGACGGTTGCTGAAATCAATACATTAACGGCTTTGAACCCCAACAAAGAACTTGATAATCATATATGTGCTTATGTCTATTCTTCATTTGATGAAGACGGGTGGTTTCACATGCAGAATAGTTATTATAGATATAACTTTCGATCAGATAACTTTTTCTATTCTGTTATTGTTTTACGGCCAAAATCAGTTGATGATCCGGACTTTCTGAATATGGCTAATCTCATCAGTTTGGTATACCTGGGAAATTTTAATCCACAATTAGGATTTCAAACGTCTTCATCAGTACTAACACCATTATATTTTGATAATGAACTTGAACTACCGTAATCAAAATCAGTTTGTTTAAAACAGCTTTTTAAATAGTCTTGATTGTACACTTATTGGTAATGGTTACATATAGCCAAAACCTCGATTATGATATCCAAAGCTGTTTCAATGAAAATGAAACAGTTCAAGGAGCATTGTATGAAACTTTAATGACTCCAGGTGAACTAAATGACCTCAACACCATGCTTGAGATCCCAATAACTGAAGCAGATGTTGCCAACTTACGGCCTCTTTCGTCCGCTAATAGCTTAGATGTTGAGTTGTGTAATTACTATCAGTCATTATACACAGAGACAACTTGGGTGAGCATAGGTACTGTTTATTTTAGTTATTTTTACAGAGCTAACGATTTCTTTTTCGTTGTTAATCCAAGAATACCTAAGGATATTTCTGATCCCAACTTTGCTCTTGCTGAGGACACTTATTGGATATTTTATGTAGCAGACTTTGATCCGGAATCAGGGTTTGAGTTCACTTCTATCAATACCGGCTTAAAATACCACCCAGGCATGGTTTTGCCCGAAAGTGGAAATTGATTTAATTGGGAATATTTAAATCAATCTTCCAAATTGCAGCACTTATAATCCTTAATCCAAATCCAGACATTTCTGCTTTGGGATGGTTGTTTCGCACCCTGATCAATCGTAATTAGCCCACATTCGAATCACTTTAATAATCTTCTCTTCTTCAAGTACCAGATAAACCAATCGATGCTGTATGTTGATTAACTACACAAGTTATCAAGCGCACGAATAATCTTTTTCGCCTCCCGAATACCGCTTAAGTAGGCGCCGTGTACAGTTCCCCTGTAATCCCGGCTTGTGTGCTCACCTGCAAAAAATACTCTATTATTAATCTGCTTCGCCATTCTGTCGAAATCGGCAGATGTTCTGCCCGCAGTAGCATAGGAGTACGCGCCGAATGAGTTCGGGTTTTGTCCCCATTTAGTTCTTAATAATTTGGAAGGTGTGAAATCCTTTTCTGCCTACATTATTTTACAGACGGATACTGATTGGAGGAACACGAGCGGGTTATTTCAGGTCACCGTCGTTTACACAAGATACCTCCACTCAACGTCTGATGGAGATAGCATCGGGATTTTTGCTAAAACAAAATTATCCGAATCCTTTTAACCCAACCACAACCATACAGTTTGAAATGTCATCATCGGCCAATGTGGTACTCGAAGTGTTTAATATCGCCGGCCAACGAGTGCACAGCTACACTCCGGGCAGAATAAATGATGGAGTTCATTCTTACATTTTCGATGCAGAAAACCTTAGTTCGGGTATGTATCTATACCGTTTATCAGCAGATAACGCCACAGTTGCTACGCGAAAAATGATGCTGGTTAAGTAGATTCATATTTTGGGGATAAAACTGGAGGATTAGGCTACTTCGGGAAGAGGTTTATTCAAGTGTTGCACTTTTAAGAAGTCAAATAAAAGACTTCAATACAGCCGGATTGGCAGGAGAGGCCAACCCGGCTTTTGTATTGCTTATGCTCCCGAGATGAAATGTTCGGAGAACCGTTAACCGGCTCCGTTTGCGTTCATTATCCACTCCTGATAGTGCTCTCTTGATGATATTATTTGGAGCCGGTTTTTGTTAACGGTCAGACAAGTATGTTTTAACTGGGGCAAATATAAACCACAAACCAAGTCCCCAAGAAATATTTCTTGTGAACGGTAGTTAATTTCTTGTGAATGGTAATTTTGGGTGTATATACGCTAAATTGGCACGGAAAGTACTACTTTTGTACCACCATCTTCACCGGGTTGCGCCTGGATTTCAACACTTTTCCCTTTTTCGGCTCCGATTAATTTTAGCCTCTCTTTTATAAGGTGCATTGCCAGCGAGGCATGCTCTTTGTCTTTGGTTTCTTTTTTAGAATGGCCTATGCCTACACCATCATCTGTGATTTCTATCTTCAGCCAGTCATCCCCCTCTAAACCTACAGAAACTTGTATGTTCCCCGGTGCATTTTTGGGCTGAATGCCATGCCAGATTGAGTTTTCTACAAATGGCTGAAGAAGCATGGCGGGGATTTC
>SLDG01000266.1 GCA_007125355.1 Balneolales bacterium
AATTTGGATGTGGGCGAAGGGTTAATGGTTTATTTCTTCGCAAGAAATACGCACAATCAAGATAGTAGCATTCAATGGCCTAAAATATTAAACGTTGCCGGGGATGTTACTACAGATGATCACTTTACTAGAACTTCAACTGGTGGACATCTAAACGACGGTAATCACGAATTTAACTTAATCGGAAACCCATTCGCCTCTGCCATACAATTTAATGAGCTTACTTTGGACAATATCTTAGATCAAGTATGGATTTATGATTATAATTATGATTCAGGTTTTGAGGCAGATCCAGACGGAGGTCAAGCTACTGGAAGTACTGCAGGTGGCGGCTGGAGGACGGCTTCAGGGTCACTTGGTGGTTTAGCAAACGCAAGAATTGCAGCATTCCAGAGCTTTTTCGTTAGAAATGAAGATAGTGCTGGTGACAGAACTTTAGAAATACCGCTATCTGCAAAAACTGACGACACTACTACTTTATTTAATGAGCCTGAAATGCCGCCGCATATTCAGATTGCTGCCCGCATCAATAGTCAGCAAATAAGCGATGTTTGGATTGGTTTCGATGCTAATGGCTCGATAGAAGTGAATCAAAAGGATCTTGAGTCTCTGTTTCCTATGGATTACCGTTCCTTCTTGACTTTATATGCCGAATCTGAAGGAACTGCTTTTGATATCAAATATCTGCCCTCAGAGATTGCGGAATCCATCACACTACCACTCCATATCAACTCATGGCAGCCCAACGGCAGTGCAGAGAATCCCGGTTACATACCATTAAGTGGAACCGTAGAAATGATCTGGCCGAAATTCGAAAACATTCCATCTGAATGGACCATCACACTAACCGACAACGAAACCGGTGCAGTAATTAACCTGCGCGATGCCGATCTCTATGAGTTTGAGATGGATGTATCCAACAAGAGTGATCTTTTCCTGGAACATAAATTGGCACTGCATTCACCACGGGTAACTGAGAAGTCCGCTTCCCGCTTTATCCTCACCATCGAGCCGATGTCCACTTCATCACCAATCGATGGCGAGCTTCCTGCGAAATTGGCACTCAGCCAAAACTACCCGAACCCGTTCAACCCAACAACGCAGATCAGCTATGATTTGCCAGAGGCTGCGGATGTGCGTCTGGAAGTGTATAACATTCAGGGTCGGCGTGTAGCCACATTGGTGAATGCGTCACAAAATGCCGGTACGCATAACATCACGCTCGATGCGTCTCATCTGGCAAGCGGCGTGTATCTCTACCGTCTGCAAGCGGGATCAACTGTATTAACCAGAAAGATGACGTTGGTTAAATAATTCAGAATTAGTGAATTCAGAATTCAGAATGAACATGAATCTAAAAATAAAAAACAACGGAGCGCTAACAAGCCATGCTAACTACGAGGTAATAAGCATGCACAGCCCCGTCCACATTCTGAATTAACACGTTTTGAATTCATCCACATAGATTTTTAATAACTAAACTCCCAGGACTATGAAATACGCAATCATATTTACTCTCATTTTATTCGCGGTGTTAATACTTCCGGAATTGGCAGCTGCCAGCCCTGTGCCACCGCCACCCCCATCTGCTCCAAATCAAACACCGATTGACGGCGGGCTTGGTGTGCTTGCAGTTGCCGGTGGGGCCTATGCGCTGAATAAACTCAGAAAACGCAAATCAGGCTAAAATTATATTCCCTTACACTTGCTGTAAAAAGTGTATTCTTATAGTTATTTATAGGGGGATAGGCGAGATAAGCCGGCCGGTTCATTCATAGAACTGTCCGGCTTTTTTTGTCCCGGATTATTCATCAGGTCATTTTTTGATAATTTCATTTCAGGGGCAACCGCATTTCTTTAGAAAAGCGCATTTTTGGTTCATATAGATAGATATAGCTATTGACAGTAAGCATTTAATTTGTTATCGTTACCATATATGTTAACGATAACATTCTACCATAATAACTAATTTGGGGATTTCTCATGAAAAAGAAATACACACTAAAGGTCACACTTATATCGGTGTTTATGCTATTTTTAAGCACAAATGTACTGATTGCTCAACCATGGCAGGTTACAGGAACCATTCAAACTGAGAATGTGAACCTGAATCCTAATGCAGACTTCAATATTAATGAGCCTTTGCCGGGCATAACGGTACGTTTATTCGACGGTGAAGTAGAACTAGATTCAGACGTAACAGATGTTACAGGTGCCTATACACTTGAACATTCTGTAGATGATGGCGAATTAAGAATTGAGGCATCCGGATCTGATGCATTTCAGACACGGGAACTGGCGGGAATACCAGCCGGGGAAGACCATGACGAAGGCCCCAGAAGCCTCTTTTTTGTGGAGGGTTCCGTATTCTACCAGGGGGTCAGTTATCGTACTGTTCAAATAGGTGATCAAATTTGGATGGCAGAAAACCTGAGAGCTAATTCTTACCGTAACGGAGATCCTATTCCACATGTTACCTCCAATAGTGAGTGGGGCGATCTCGATGAAGGAGCCTGGGCTATTCATACAAACTTTGGCGATGATCCCGCAGGCGAAGATGATCCAAAAAACTTCAACAGAGGTAAACTTTATAATTGGTTTGCTGTTAATGATGAGCGCGGAATCTGTCCTCCGGGTTGGGGTGTGCCAACTGATGACGATATCAAGGCACTTGAAGAAGAATTGGGTATGTCACCTGCTGATTTAGATGAATTAGGTGGAGCCTGGAGAGGGGAAGATGCCGGGGTTAGCAATGCTCTTCGCTCTACCGGTGGTGGTGGTGATTTCTTCTGGAGACCGGATAATGCTCAGGAACCCGTAGCAACGAATACATCCGGATTTTCAATGCGTGGAACATCATTGAGGTTTCCCGGAGGTGGATTTGGTCAGGGTGACGGCGATTTCTCCGGTTTGGGTGAAATTGCTATGATTTGGTCATCGACTGAAAATCCTAATAATGTAAATCAGGCTATACGACGCATAATTCGTTCTAATCAGGCAGGTATTCGCAGAAATACGGTTGCTAAAACAGCCGGACTTGCCGTGCGTTGTGTCCAGGTAGAAGAAGATGAAACTACATCACTCGAATTTGATGCCACAGATGGCGCCGGTTGGAGAATGATGTCGGTTCCATTTTTTGGTAAAACTGTAGCAGACCTTGCTGCTCAAAACGAAGTTTCCGGCGTTACCGGAGCAAATGCATTTTATGGTGTTGATAACCTCGAAGAGTTTTCTCCAAACTTAAATTTCTTCGATCCGGCACAGTATGATCCAACCGAAACAGAGTCAGCAACCGGATGGGTGGCACCTGAAAACTTTAATACAGAATTTGTGCCCGGCCAGGGTTTTGTTTGGTACTTCTTTGATAATGACACCTCACAAAGTGTACCGCTTAACGAGTTTACGCTATCCCTCTCAGGAGTGGCGCCATCAACAGATGTTGAAGTACCTGTCGAAGTAGGAACCTGGAATTTAGTGGGAAATCCATTCCCGTCGAATATAGCAGCAGCTTCGTTGTCAGGTGCCGGACTTGAAAGTGCGGCGGCATTAATTTGGGATTCCAGCGTTGGAACAGGCACGTATGTAACCGTAGAATTTAGTGGATCAAATACGATATCAGCCTGGCAGGGATTCTTTATCCATAGTGATGATGGCAACACATTCACTTTTCCTGAATCTGCAACTACGGATGCCCCTGCTGATTTCTTTTCAACAAGCAATGATGCCAAGCTTGCCTTTACATTAACAGGTTTAGATTCCGATTCTGGTGTAGAAACAGTTGATAAAGCTATTTCATTAATTCTGGATGATGAGGTATCAACTGAATGGGATAAAAGAGATATACGCAAGCTCACACCATTAAGCCATCAATACGCGACTCTCTCTTTTGTTGGCATGCGCGGTGAAGAAGAAGTGTTTAAAGCTCAGGAATCTCAACCATTCTCATTTAATGAAAGCATTGAGTTACCAATGGTTCTGAATGTGCAGGGAATCGATGGTTCATTTACTTTGGAATGGGATGGACTCATGGAGTTTAATGAAGATATAAATATCAACTTGGTTGACCATGTAACCGGAGAAACAATCAACCTTAGAAATACTTCTTCTTATACATTCGAATCAACAGCTGATGAGGCGGTAAATCAACATAGATTCACGCTTACACTTGCTTACACGACCAGTAGCAGCGAAGTTAACTCTGATTTACCCCGGGAATTCAGTTTGAAACAGAACTATCCAAACCCGTTTAATCCTACAACTCAAATTACGTACGACTTACCGGAACAAGCGGATGTGCGTCTGGAAGTATTCAATATTCAGGGGCAACGTGTTGCAACCCTGGTAAATGCATCAAAAAATGCAGGTACACACAGTGTAATATTTGATGCAACTCATCTGGCAAGCGGGGTATACCTGTACCGCCTGCAAGCCGGTTCTACTGTGCTAACCAGGAAAATGACATTAGTCAAATAAGGAGACCTCATGAAAATCAAAACTATATTCATTTTTAGTATTGTGTTAGTACTTAGCCTGCTTATTACAGGCTCGGCATTTGCTCAGGGCCTTCCGGCGCCGATTTTGCCGGGACCGCCCCCACAGGCACCACTTGGTGGACTTAGCGTACTTGCCATTGCGGGTGGAGCGTATGCTATCCACAAACTTAGAGAAAAGAAATAAATCTCCATTTAGCCGGATAGAGGAAAATCAAGTACTCTATCCGGCTATTATTATCCGGTATTTAAATTTTTTCGACTGAAGCCATCCTTAAGCTTTTGTAGAGAAATCACGCCTTTGCTACACCCTTAGTCCAATAAAAGAACCATTTAAAGAAGAAGAAACATGTTTTTGTTAACAATTCTGTCGCTGTTATTAAGCGGTACCACATTTTATGTGAGTTCATCACAAGGTGATGATACCAATTCAGGTATGAGTCCTGAGCAAGCATGGCAAACACTTGAAAAAGTAAGTGGTTCATCTTTTGAACCGGGCGATAGAATTCTTTTCCGTGCAGGTGATGAATTTATTGGCCAATTGGTCGTGAATAGTTCCGGCGAAGAAGGCGCTCCCATTGTCTTTGGAAAATTTGGGGATGGCCCAAAACCTATCATAAATTCAGCTCCAACTCCGGGTGGTTCTTATATCGCCTCAATATTAATCAGAAACCAATCTTTCATCGAGCTCGAAGATTTAGAAGTAACGAATGACAGACAGGTGTTTAGGCCGGGAGAGAATCAGCAACAGGGTTATGGCATCTATGTGCATAACAACGGCGCTGGAGTAATGGAGCACTTTCACTTTCGCAATCTTACCGTAAGAGACGTATACGCCATAACAACAGAAGGTGTCGATTTTGATGACTTACAGGTAGCGGGGATTTATTTCCGAACAGAAAGAAATACCAATCCAAATAATTTAAGACAAATCAGAGACGTCATCGTTGAAGATTGCTTCGTTACGCGTACAGGAAAATTTGGTATGTGGATGCAGCATGGCGGCGGATTGCAAGGAGTTGGAGATGATATGACAAACAGGAATAAGAATATCATTTTTCGCAACAACCATACCTATCACACAGGTGGATCCGGAATCACCCCCGGCAGATCGTACAATTTGCTGATGGAGCATAATAGATTTGAGTTTCCGGGATCGGGGATAGATCCAAGAATGGCAAACAGAGGAAGCGGCGCATGGTTCTTTTCGGGTAGAAATATTATTGCACAATTCAATACTATAATTTCTGCAAGGGGGCCAATGGATACCTATAGCATCCATATCGATCACGGTAATGAAAATGTAATCGTGCAATTTAATTACAGTGAGGATAGCGAAGGTGGATTTGCAGAAATTTTGGGCAATAACGTGAATTCTGTGTACAGATACAATGTAAGTGTAAATGATGGATTCCGCCCGAATGCCCGATCCATGTGGGTATCTGATTATGCAGGGCCTAACTCACAAATAAGGTCGGAAGGAAACTATATTTATAACAATACAATTTATTTAAGTCAGAACAGGGATACAGGCCTTCTTTTCAGAGGCCATGATAGTTTTGTATTTAACAATATCGTTATGGCGGCGCCCGGCAGTACAATAGGAGAGATAGAGTATGTGGTGGATATAACAAATGATGACGAATTTATCGTATCCAATAACTTATTCCATGGAGACATCAGGCAAAATTTTATAGATGTGGATCCTAACAGTGTAACGGGCAACCCTTTATTTTTAAATCCGGGCGGTACCGATATCGAGAGCTACAGGTTGCTGCCAGACAGCCCGGCCATAAATGCCGGCATTGCGTTTGATCAACCGGAATTTCCAATGGCGGGACAGGGTATTTTTGCTGATATATCTGCATATCCCGAATTCGATATGTTCGGAAACCCTATAAACTGGGAAAACGGGTCTGTTAATATTGGTGCTTTTGCCGGATTCCTGGATTTAGAAAATCAAAGTATTAAAACAGGATTGTTGCAAAATGAAGATGGTGAACCTGTTATCAATAAAAGTGTATCTCTTTTCCATGGCGGCACTAAATTAGCGACGACCACAACAAATGCAGAAGGCCGGTTTTCTATACTGCATGATAACGTTGACGGTTCTCTCTCTCTGGTGATTGAAGAGTCTCAGGGTCATGAGGAAAAAGTAATTGGTTCAGTCGCGGGTGCCGGTTCAGTGGATTTGGAAACCATTACTCTTGAATGGTTAACTGGCGAAGTAGGGGATATCGATGGTAATGTTTACCGTACCGTACGAGTAGGCAACCAAATATGGATGGCAGAGCATTTGCGTACTTCACGTTATGCGAATGGCGATGAAATACCAAATTTTCAGGAAAATGCCGACTGGGCCGCACTCGATACCGGTGCATGGGTTATACATGGTAATGATGAGCCGGATAGCCCAAAAGCCATGAATCGCGGTAAGCTATATAATTGGCATGCTGTAAATGATTCAAGAGGGATTTGTCCCGAGGATTTTAGTGTACCTACGGATAATGACTTTAAGGTATTGGAAGAATATCTTGGTATGTCTGCGAATGATTTAGATGAAACCGGATTTACCCGTGGTGCTGATGCCGGTGTTGGTAATCAGTTACGATCAACAGGTGGGGGAGAAGATTTTTTCTGGACGGAACAAAACGGTTCAGCATTAAACTCACTCGGTTTTTCGGTTCGTGGTACATCTCTGCGATTTGCAGGCGGTGTTTTTCCCGCTGATAATGCATTTGAGGCTTTAAATCGTTATGCAGGATTTTGGACTGCATCTTCCGCAAACGCACAAGCTGCTTTTAGGAGAGTAGTTCATGTAAATCAGGATGGAGTTAATCGAAATACAGTAAATAAAAATGTAGGATTAGCCTTGCGTTGTTTCAAAATGGCAGACGCAACATCAATTGAGCCAACCGACCAGGAAGTGCCAACTGAGTGGGCGTTAGATCAAAACTATCCTAATCCGTTTAACCCAACTACAAATATCAGATACCATATTGGAGAGCAGAGTCATGTCCGCTTAGCGGTATATGATATGCTTGGACGCCGGGTAGCCGTTTTAGTAGATGAGATGCAATCATCCGGCAGCCATTTGTTAACTTGGGATGCTTCACATTTGGCAAGTGCTGTATATTTATATCGTCTGCAGGCCGGCGATCATGTTCTCTCCAGAAGAATGACGTTGATAAAGTAGATTCAGGGTTATAAGCTAATAGTTCAATTATTCAAAAGGCAGTATGTTTTTGTTTTATTGGGATGCTACTTATATGTCTACACTCGCTTGGTCGCATTGCAACAATCTTTAAGAATGTAGATCTTGCCCCATATGCAGAGACGCAAAATTTATCGTCTCTACTGTGGTCTAAAGTGAGCTTATCCATAAAAAAGGATGAAAACACTTCGGCTCTGCATTCCAATTCTAATGACAGGGGCAAATACTAGTGTTAAGTCAAGTCTAATATGCCGCAGACCTGTCAGGTTTTAAGGGTCATATTATTCTAAATCACTACCTAAGCGTGAAAACCTGACAGGTCTTTTTAGACAGCACGCCCTTGACAAATCACTAGCTACTTGTCATCCCGCAAGCGCCCGCGTCTTTTAGCTGAAACCATCTCTGAACACAACGGCGCTGTGTGGGCTCTTCCAACTATGAAATGGCTCACTTATTTTATTGGCATTAGTTGATGGGCAGAACTGACAACACTTCACGCTAACGCGAATTCGGACATCTCGGCATGCTAAGCATGGAAGTTCCCGTACAACCCGTTGACATTTTTTATTTTTTGGGATAGCTGTGGTGGTTATCAAACTAAAATATGGATCGTACCTGCGCTACTTTTTTGATTCTTATG
>SLDG01000133.1 GCA_007125355.1 Balneolales bacterium
ATCTGGATGTCATAAAGTGCAGTGACTGGGTCGTCGACCTCGGTCCCGAAGGCGGCTATGGTGGCGGAACCATAGTAGCACAAGGCACCCCCGAAGACCTCCTGAAATGCAAAGAAAGCCACACGAGGAAGTATTTGGAGAGTGTGCTTAGGTAGGGGAGTTGTTGAGATTTTATCTGCCTTTTCGAAGTTGATGTCCTAAATTCATACTTTTGATATGAGGGTAGATTAGTTGCCAATACTTTCTAAATTAATGCGCAGATTTCTCATTGATTATTTTTCTGAGTTTATCTGTGATGAAATAACCGCCTGTTTTAGGAGAATCTCCAACATATAAAATCAGTTTGTTTTCTCTTAATTTCGAGACATAAGCTTCGAGTGTTTTTTCAGGTATGCCAACCAATGATGAATATTCCGGTAATCTTTTTCCCTCAGATTTGTAAATGTGCTTTAAGAGAATTGCTATTTTTTTCTTAGTAGCTGATCTTACTCCCTCAATAGCTTCGTCAACATTAGGATTTACTCCCTCAACTTTCGAATTTGCTCCCTCAACATTAGATTTTGCTCGGTCAATTGAAGGGTCAACAGAATCCCCAACCGGAATAATGGTCCTGAAAATATCGCCTTCTTCAAAAATTGGTTCATTGCCGTTGCTATAAATTTTGGTGAATCGCTCACTGTTTCTATATCCGGATCCCAGTTCTTCTGCCCTGCCAATCTCACGAAAAAAAGCCTGCAATTACCGGGTTTGAGGGGTGTCCAAAGAGGGCGCTTTTGAACTCTACCTGAATGCCTTCTCCTTTTTGGATTATATATTTTAAGACTTCCGGACTCATTGGTTAACAATAGTTATAAGTTTTCGAAAAGCAAAAATACTGGGTTTTCGGCCTGAACCTCGGCGTATGCAGCTAATTATACTATTTTCTTCCATTGTTTTTAGAAGTCTTGATGCACTTGTTTTGGGTACGCCGGAAGCTTTATTAAAATCACTTGTATTAAAAACAGGGTGGCTAAAAATATAGTCGAGACATTGAATAGCCCACTGAGAATGAGTTTTTTCAACCATTACGGTTTTCATTGTATCGTAAAGTGAAATAATATCTCTTGTCTGTTTAATGTTCTTTTCAGCTTGCTGAATCACTCCATTTAAAAAGAAACGTATCCAGCTTTCCCATTTTCCGGTATCCGTTATTTCTTTGAGTGCACCGTAATATGCGCTACGGTTGCTTTCCAGGTACTGACTCATGTAAAAAACCGGTTGATGAATGATATCTTTATGAAACAGAAACAATGGGATTAGTATACGCCCAATACGCCCATTACCATCAACAAACGGGTGTAGTATTTCAAACTGTGCATGAACAATAGCTAACTTAACAAGAACGTCATTATCATCATGGTGCAGGTAAGATTCCCAATTGTAGAGTCCTTCCATCATGTCCGGAACTGCGGGTGGTACAAACCGAGCATGCTCCATAGTACTGCCGGGTGCGCCGATCCAGTTTTGTACTTTTCGGAAATTGCCCGGTGATTTATTTTCTCCACGCACACCACGTAATAGAATTTCATGAATTTTGAGAAGATCATTCAGGTTGATTGGACGCATTCTCATTTGCTCTTTCCCTTGTAACAATGCAAACCTGTAGTTTATAACCTCATGTATGTCGCCTTGCTTGCTTTGGGATGTGATAACATCTGCTTCAAACTCCATGACTTCTTCGAGTGTGGCTTGTGTTCCCTCGATTTTAGAGGATAGTACGGCTTCTTGTGTGCGTAAGGGAGATAACAGAACCTCCGGATTTACAATGGATTGAAGCAAACCATCGTATCTGGCGACATACCGATTTGCTTTACCTACAAGATCTATAAACTTGCTCCAGTCAAGTTCCTGAAGCGGTAAACGATGTGGTTTACAAGGTTTCATTTGTGTTCCATCTATGGTATGAAAGACATTTTGTGTTCCAAATATAGCAAAATATGGAACACAAAAGTATTTGTTTGTTTTCTATGGAACACAAAGACTACAAATTAGACCGAATTCTTCACCAATCATAAAAAACCAAAGAACTTATCCAACTCAACAAATCCTCGGTAATATCTCGCCACTGATGTCGGGGAGGACGCGGCGGCCGCCGATGGTGCTTTTCAGGAGGACTTTCCCAGGATGTTCGTCTGTTATTGTGCCGATTACGGTTGCCTGTTTGCCGAATGCCCAGTTTTGTATTTCGGCGACAATCTGATCTGCATTTTCGGGGGAGGCAAATGTGAGAAAAAGGCCTTCGTTTGCGATATAAAGCGGATCAAGTCCCAGCATTTCGCAGGCGCCGGCAACTTCTGGGTGTACGGGCAGGCCGCTTTCCTCAATTTCTACACCCAATTTATTTCTGAGGGCTATTTCATGTAATACGGCAGCCACGCCACCGCGAGTGGGGTCTCTGAAAAGATGCACTTTTTTACCAAAAACATCGACTAACTTTTGAGTAATGCTGTGAAGCGGACGCGTATCACTTACAATGGCAGATTCAAATTCGAGTCCTTTGCGTTTGCTCATAATGGCAATTCCATGCTCTGCAAGCGGACCGCTGAGTATGACTTTATCGCCCGCCTTAATTCTTGAACTTGCGAGCTTCGCTTTCGGATGCACGCGTCCCATTCCGGTTGTATTGATGAAAATACCATCGCCCTTTCCCCGCTCCACCACTTTTGTGTCGCCTGTTACCACTTTTACATCCGCTTTCAGGCAGGCATCGCGCACAGCCATCAAAATATTCCAAAACTGTTCTACCGGCAGTCCTTCTTCGATGATGAACGAGAGCGACAGATACTCAGGCTTGGCACCGCACATGGCCACATCGTTTACGGTGCCATTAACGGCAAGATCGCCGATACATCCCCCCGGAAAAAATAAAGGAGATACCACAAAAGAGTCGGTACTGAAAGCAACAGGCCCGTTTAAATCCAGTACGGCGCCATCCCCCTGCTCATCAAGCCACGGGTTTTTTAGATTTGGGATGACCATGCTGTCTAACAGTAATCGCGTGAGTTTTCCCCCGCTTCCATGAGCCAATGTTATGGTGTCGAAATTTAATTCCGGCATAGGACAGTGAAATCCGGCAGGTTTATCAGAACTCATGGATTGTTTATAGATTTAGGTGTATTAAATGGATTGATGTGAATCACAAAGGCACTAAGGGCACCAAGTTTCACTAAGTTAAATTATTGTTCAAATGCGTAATTGTAATACGCGGCGCACGCGCCCTCGCCGCTTACCATGGGCGCGCCAAGTGGATGCTCAGGCGTACAGCCCTTGCCAAAATGCGGACACTCAGGCGGTTTAATTTTGCCTTTCATTACATCCCCCGAAAGACATTCTGTGGTTTCAGGGGGATGTTCATCTGACAAGCCAAAACGCACTGAAGCATCAAAATCGGCATATTTTCCGCGTAAAAATAAACCACTTTTCGGGATAGTGCCAACTCCGCGCCATTGCCGGTCGCGGATGTCAAACACATCACGCAATAACTCAACCGCGGGGGCATTTCCCTGCCGGGCGACTACTCTTTTGTATTGATTTTCAAGTCGGAAGACGCCGTTTTCTAATTGCTCAACCGTCATCAGGATGCCTTCGAGTAAATCCACGGGCTCGAAACCGGTAACAACAATGGGCACCTTGTATCGGGCTACAACAGGTTCGTACTCATCGGTTCCCATAACGGTGCAGACATGGCCTGCTGCCAAAAATCCATCAACACGGGTTTCTTCATCCTGCATGATAGTTTCGATGGCGGGAGGAACCAAAACATGCGCGCATAGCAGTGTGTAGTTTTTCACGCCGGCTTTTTTTGCCTGAACTACAGAGAGGGCATTCGCCGGTGCGGTGGTTTCAAATCCCACAGCAAAAAACACTACTTGTTTGTCAGGATTTTCCTGTGCAATACGAACAGCCTCAAGCGGTGAATACAAAATTCTGATGTCCGCCCCTTTTGCCCGGGCAGAAAGCAAACTCATTTCTGAGCCTGGCACCCGCAGCATATCCCCAAAAGAACATAAAATTACGTCGTGTTCAAGCGTGAGCTCTATTGCCTGATCAATGAGGTGAGCCGGAGTTACGCAAACCGGACACCCCGGGCCGTGAATCATGGTGATTTTTTCAGGCAGTAAATCGAGAATTCCGTGGCGAACCAAGCCGTGCGTCTGTCCGCCGCAAACTTCCATGATACTCCACGGCCGTGTGGTTACCTCATGCAACCGCGCAAGCAGTTTCTTTACAAGTTTCACATCTCTGAATTCACTCAGGTATTTCATTATGGTTCCGGATTATTATCGCTTTCGGTATTGAACTCATCCAATTCTCCGATTTTGCTTAAGTAGTGTAATGTTTCCATCGCCTGTTCTTCATCAACTTTATTTAAAGCTACGCCGACATGCACCAGAACATAATCTCCAACATCGGCTTCGGGCACAAAACACAGGTTTACATCCTGTTGGATACCGCTGAAAGATACCTTTGCCGGACGATTAATTTCGTCTGCCGTTTCTGAAATACTGATAATTTTTCCGGGTATTGCTAAGCACATAGTTCTGGGTTTTAAGCGTAAGATAATTGTTCTTGTGGATGCGAAACAGCCTCTTGCTGATTGATTGTAAAATGAGCCATTTGTCCGAAACTAATGCATTCGTCATTTGGACTCAATTGCTTATGGAATAATAGTGTTACATCCGGTGGTTTTAGCTCCTGCAAAAAGTCAACAAGCAGTGCATTTTGGAATACTCCACCGCTACAAGCGATAGTTTTAATTTCTTCAGCTTCGGCAACTTTAAATACCAATTGGGCAAGTGACCTGATGAATGCCCGCGCGATATTTGCAGGTGGACTTCCCGCTGAGATTTCATCCAAAATCGCGGAAATCAGCGGTCTCCAATTTATGATGCCTTCTTCAATCTCAATCGGGTACGCATAATCTGATGTTCCACTTCGGGCCAGAGCTTCAAGCCTGCCGCCGGCTTCACCTTCGTAGTTGTTATACTGGCAAATATTCAATAAAGAGGCGACTCCGTCAAACAAGCGTCCCATTGAAGAAGTAGAGATTGCCTGTGGTACTTCAAGCAGTTTGTCGTAGAAATCAAACTCAGTTTTATTGAAGTTCGATTCAACTAAATATCGTTTTTTTGGTAAGCCTTTCAGAAGAGATAAAGCAGAAAGTCTTGGTTCCCGAGCCATTTTATCCCCCGAAAGCAGCGGGAAGTAATCGAGATGGCATAAACGATTTATCGTTGTATTTTTAAGCGTAAAAAACTCCCCGCCCCAAATTTGACCGTCAATTCCATATCCGGTGCCATCCCAAATAACCCCGAGAACATCCTCTTCAGATTGTAAAAGTTCATTTTCAGCTAAAACGGCGGCAAAGTGAGCTTCGTGGTGCTGAATCTTGCGAAGCTGCGCATCGTGTTGAGCAGATAACTGTTCCGCCGTCAACGATATTTCGTAACCTGGATGTGTGTCAGCAAGAATGTGATCGGGTTTAAGTGCATATATTTTTTGCAGATGTTTTTTGACTCTTTCAAATGCTTTTTGGGATTCGAATGAAGATTGATTCCCGAGATATTGACTTACGAGCAGCACATTTTTACTGTTAAAAGCAAACGAGCCTTTTAATTCAGCGCCGGCAGCAAACACAGCGTGATTCAGCTGAATGGGATTTGGATAATAAGCCGGTGCCATTCCCCGGCTTCTTCTCAAAATAATTGACGTTTCACCGCTGAAACGAAGCACGCTGTCATCTTGCGGGAATAGAATTTCACGGTCGTAGGTCAGGATGAAGTCAGCAATATCGGGCAGATAACGGACGGCTTCATCATCGCGGTAAATGATGGGTGCGCCGCTAAGGTTCGCGCTTGTAGCGACTAATGGTTTCTTAAATGCTTCGCTGATTAAGCAAAACAACGGATTATAAGGCAAAAGGACTCCGATTGAGTCGAGTCCTGGTGCAATATCTTCGTAAGAAATTCCCGTTTTACACTCTTGTTTCTTCAGACAAATTACAATTGGCGCTTCCTTGCTCTCTAAGGCTTTTTTCTCAGTTTCTGTTATACATACATCACCTATAGCGGTTTTTATATCAGGATACATTACAGCTAACGGTTTGAATTTCCGCCTTTTTCTCGTTCGCAGTAATGCAATTGCATCGGCATTGGTAGCATCACAAAAAAGTAAATACCCGCCAATACCCTTTACGGCAACAATTTTTCCATCTAAAAGAACTGAAGAAATTTTATGTGGGATGTTTTCAGGAGTAATATCTAAAATTTTTCCCTTCGAATCATACAGGTGCATTT
This sequence comes from Balneolales bacterium, assembly GCA_007125355.1. Taxonomy (GTDB): domain Bacteria; phylum Bacteroidota; class Rhodothermia; order Balneolales; family Cyclonatronaceae; genus SLDG01. Next base: position 6,336 of record SLDG01000133.1, read on the forward strand.
TTATGGCACAGTCGGGACATGATTGTGTTTGACTATGCTGCCGGCTATTTCCCGGCTCATGGTATTCTTCCTTACAGGATTCGCATTCCTCTAAATGAGCCATAGAAGTATTTTCGCGGTCGTACGGCAGATTCCCGAGTATGGAATATCTTGGCCCGCAGTGAAGGCACGTGATAAACGGATAGCGATATCGTCGATTTTTTGGATCAAAAAGTTCGGCCTTGCAGGATGCACACATTCCTGTATCCGGCGGAAGCAAAACGTCTGAAACATCGCAGGCTGAACTATTTAGTACTTTAAAATCTTCGAAATGTTCAGATTTAATTTTGGTGATGGAGCATCCGGTAATCAATGCGTTCTCGGGAGCACATTCGTAAATAGCATCTTTGAGAATATGCAGGATATTCTCGTTGAAATTAACGTTAATTTCAACGCCGTTGCCGCTGTTTAAAACCCACCCTTTTAAATTGAGCTTGGCAGCCAGTTCTTTCACAAAGGGTCGAAATCCAACGCCCTGAACACGTCCCTGAATATGTATGTGAAAGGTTGGCATGATGGTTTCAATTATGCCGGTTCCGGTTGCTTTCTTTTCTGTTTCAGCCAATTGTACCAATCTTCCATGCCCTCACCTGAAGTGCAACTGAGTTGAATAAATTCCAGGTTTGGATTTATTTGGGATGCATATTTCTTTGCTTGCTCAACATCAAATTGCACGTAAGGCAGTAAGTCGCACTTGCTAATTACGCACAGGTTTGATGAGTGAAACATATCAGGATATTTTATTGGCTTGTCGTCTCCTTCGGTAACACTCATAATTACCACCCGGTGATTCTCGCCGAGGTCGAACATTGCCGGACACACCAAATTCCCCACGTTTTCAATAAACAGGATACTGTTCTCTTCGGGCTTAAGATCTTGAATTGCGTGCAAAACCATGTGGGCATCAAGATGGCATCCTTTTCCCGTATTGATTTGAACAGCTCGTGCTCCGGTTTTAAGAATACGTTCGGCGTCTCTGTTTGTTTGCTGATCGCCTTCAATTACGAATAACGGTATTTCGTTTTTCAGATCATTAATAGTGCGCTCAAGCAACATGGTTTTTCCTGATCCGGGAGAACTTACCAAATTGAGAGCCATAATTTGCTTGGCATCAAGAAACCCTCTGTTGCGCTGCGCAAGCAGGTTATTTTCGTAGAGGATGTCTTTTTCAAGCGTAATCATCCTGTCCTGAACATGATGTTCATGTTCGTGTTGGTGATCATGGTTATGATTATGATGATGTCCGTGGCCGTGGGTATGATGAGCTGCAGGACTCGCATTGTGCTCGTGGCTGCCGCATCCGCATGTAACACACATTGTTTATTTCTCCGATTATTTTTTTGAAAGCGATTAGTGCTTTCGGTGAATGCTAAATTAGTTAATTAACCGATATTGATTTTACTAAAAGGTCTTTTCCTTCAATTATTTGTGAGTGATAGCAACCGCAATTGGGGCAAGGAGTGCCATACTCGGATAATTCGAACTTGTTTTCGCAATCCATGCATATAGCTGTGCCTGTTATGTAGTTAATCACGCACTCGGCATCTTGGAGCATGCTGTATTTTATACCGCATTTCCACGCCATATCGAAAGCCAAAGGCTCGATAGTGCTCAATTTGCCGATATCCAGTTCTATTTTACTAATCGATTTCGAACCGGCTTTTCGTGCTTCTTTTTCGGCAATATCAATGATTCTGACTACAAAAGACAGTTCATGCATGTACGTTTGCTTTTTTCCTTTTTTTAGAAAAGAACCAATAAATAACGCCTCCAAGTAATATCAATGCAGCAACCATACTGAATATGTGAAATGGTTCTGTTAGATAATGCCAAAGCGAGTGTCCATCAGTCGCGCCGTGACCCGGATGAGCAAAAGCTATAACGGGCAAGACCATTAATACGATAAACGAAATAACGGTGATACATTTCTTATACATTTGCA
>SLDG01000252.1 GCA_007125355.1 Balneolales bacterium
AAACGCAGGTTTTATACTTGCTGATGACGGCATGGACTGGAACTTTAAGCCCATCTATGGAATTCGCGGAGATTTCGGCATTCATGAACGCTTTGCACTGCTTGGCGAAATTTTCGCTGAGGAAACCGATTTTGGTTTTCATGGTGGCGTAAAAGTCGGCCTGATTCCCGGCCTGGTTGAAATGGATATCACCTACGGACGCGGTTTCGAAAGTGGATTCGATTTCCCCGGCTTTAACGTCGGTATCGCATTCACACCGGACAGTCTCTGGTAAATCTACAGCAAAACCGATAATACTTTTCAAATTTGTACACCCATCAGACGTGCTTTTAAATATAAGAAAGTACGTCTGATCAGGGGTGGCATGTCTATGCAAAAGCATTGAAAAATATATAACCAGTTGTTATTACTGCTCTTATATAATAAATATTACGCAGTAAATATGCAACAAACCCCTAAACAAGGTAATCATCATGACTTTAGATAATACAATCAACACACAACTGTCTCAGGCTCTTCTTAGCGGAGATAATGAGCAGCTCTCTAAACTTCTTGAGGATTTAAATGCATCCCACGTTGCAGACAGATGGGTTATTACCTCTCAGAAAAGCGTCGGTTTTAAATAAAGCCGGCGGTTTTTTTTGACCTGTACTGTAACTATTGAGTTTTACTCAATTCCATATTAATCTTTGCGCCCCAGCGCCTTTGCGAGAAATAACTTGCACGCGGATTTCGGGGATGTGCGCAGATTTTTCCAAGCTTGTTTTAGCTTTGTGCTTCTGTTCCTTTGCGAGAAACAAATTGCACGCGAAGACGCGAAGTCGCAAAGGTTGATAGAAAGGGAGAATACTTAGCGCCTTTGCGACTTTGCGAGAAACAAATTGCACGCGAAGACACCAAAACACAAAGGTTGGTTAAAAGAAGAACACTTTCCGCCTCTGCGCCTTTGCGTGAAATATCAATCAAGTAAACTCATCCAGGCCTTTTTTCTTGTTGGCGCCTTTTAGTATTTCGTGAGCTTTATCGTGTGTATTTTTTGGTTCGAGGTGGATTGTAACAACTGCATCATGTTTAAGCGAATCAATTAGCTTACGTTCCAGTACAGTTGCATCTGCGTGCGCCGTTTCCAAAGATATATTATCTGCAAAAACTAAATGCAGCTCCACCCATGTCGTTTTACCCGCGGTACGATGTCTCAAATGATGCCAATCAACTATATTTCCCGGCAACTCTCCATCAAGAATGTTCTTTAAAGCAGCATCCACGTTTTTGTCTCTTGTATCCATAATTCCGGCTATGGAATACCTGAGTAGCTTATACGCCTCAAAACTTATGTATCCGGCAATGGCAAGACTCACAATAATATCTAAAAACAGCCATCCCGTAAACGTTATTAAAATAAGAGAAATCACAACCCCTCCACTGGTCCAAACATCGGTTAGCGTGTGTTTACCATTGCTTATAGCCAGCATACTACTGTGTTTCTTTCCCGTTCTTACGAGATATAACCCAAGAATCAGATTAATGAGCGCCGCTACAATAAGCATTGGAATACCCGTGTTCAAATTCACGATCTCCACGCCAAAAATCATACCTTGAACAGCATGGTAGATAATAGTTATCCCTGCGGCAATAATGATAGCGCCCTCTGCCCCAACGGACAAAAACTCGATACGTTCATGTCCGTAATGATGGTCTTCATCCGCAGGTTTAAGGCTCAGGTAATACCCATACACTACGAAAATCACTGCGAAAAAATGAACTACAGATTCAGCGGAATCAGCAAGTGCTCCCGTAGAACCTGTGACAAAAAAAGCGCCAATCTTTATAGACAAAGAAATAGCGGAAACAAACAAACTTATTAACAGCGCTCTTTTTACGGGGTCTTGAGATTTCATTGGATTAGTAAATGTTCCTAATGATGTTTGTTATCTGTAGTTACAGTCAAGGTACGGTTTTTATGTCTCAATCACCTTAAAACTTGATTGAATTGATGCCAGGACTTAACAAGTTTTTTCCAAGCCTTTTATCAAAAAAGTATGAAATACAGTATCTTAGTCATGCATAAAAGAAGATTTGGGTCTTAAACTAAATATATAACCCGGATTATTCACCAAAGCCTGCTTGTTAGCAAGGCGAAGGGGGCAAATTAGTGTAATTTGTCTATTTTTTATAAGCGTTATTTGTTGAAGGTTAAAAGCTGAAAGTTACTTCGAATCAACCTTCAACTTTCAACAGCGGAGCGCTTCAACCTTTAATTTGCCCAAATTTGAGTGAATATAGTATTTATCTATACCACTATTATTCAATGGTTTATGCTATTAATAAAATACATTCGTGAATAATTCGGGATCAATCTATAAAAGAGAAAGTACTTACATGGCAATAAGAAATGCTTTAATCAAGCAAGTTGACGAACAACTCAATAACGGGGTTGATGGAGAAACCATAAAAAAATTCACAGAAGAGCTGCATCCCGCAATAATTGCAGACAGACTGGAGAATCTTGAGCCCGGCAAAATCTACACGATCTTACAGCATCTGGATTTTGAAATTAAAGCAGATATATTCAGCCATTTGGATAAAAATGTAAGCCGCGATTTGTCTGAGTTCTATGATGATGATGAACTTGCTGATATTTTTGAGTTCATGCCACATGATGACCGTGTAGATTTATTTCGTGTTATCCCCGAAGAAAGAAGAAATTCGCTTCTGAGGCATATTGAGCCGGAAGAAAGAGAAGACATCATTAAGCTGAGCAGCTACCCAGAGGGAACAGCCGGAGCTTTAATGACCTCAGATTTTGTGAGAATTTTTGAAGAGATGACGGTTAAGGAGGCGCTAAATAAAATTCGAAAAGTAGCCCGGTACAGAGAGACGATTTACATTGCCTATGTAGTAGACCAACAAAATAAATTGCTTGGTATAGTTTCGTTGAAAGACCTTATTATGTTTGACTCTAAGTCAATTATCAGGGATGTGATGTTTACTGAGATTATTACGGTCAAGGTTGATGATGAACGAGAGATTGTAGCAAGCAGGCTTAGTGAGTATGACCTTATTGCTATCCCGGTCACAGATGAAAGAGACCGACTCGTGGGCATCGTAACCTTTGATGATGCTCTTGACGTTGCTGAAGAAGAAGCAACCGAAGATTTCCATAAAACTGCCGGTCTTGCTCCATTAGAGCGTACATATCGGGATACCTCAATTTTTGAATTGTTCCAAAAACGCATCGGATGGCTCATGATTCTGGTTTTTGTAAGTTTGATGTCCTCCGGTGTAATTGCTGCATTCGAAGAAACACTTGAATCTGCCATTGCACTTGCTTTTTTTATACCTCTTCTAATAGGTAGTGCGGGTAATGCCGGAGCGCAAGCCGCAACTTTGATGGTACGCGCCCTTGCAACCGATGATGTAAATCTAAGCGGCTGGCTGAATACTACGGGACGTGAGATATTAGTCGGTATTATGCTCGGCTTGGTGATGGGTGCCGCATGTTGGGTTCTCGGCATGTTTTTCGGCGGCGCAGAAATTGCTATAATCGTGGGACTTACCATGGTGAGCATCATTTTACTGGCCAACATTATCGGAACATTACTTCCGTTCATTCTCACTTTTTTCAATATGGATCCCGCAGTAGCAAGCAGCCCGTTAATAGCCACAATTATGGATGCCACCGGCCTTCTTATTTACTTTTGGATTGCGATTTTGGTACTTGGTTCGTTCTGATCGGGGATTTTGACAGATTTGAACAATCAGCGCTTCTTTGATTGCTTCATTCTACTATCAAGGGATAACGGGATCGACGATGTTACCGATATTTTTCTACTATCGGGGTGGTGTGGATTGATCAAATAGTTGAATTCGAATGGTATTATACTGCTTGGTACTTTTAATACCGCTGCAATATTTTGAGACACAAAATCATCACCAATAATTTGTGTCACTTGAGTTGGTGGTTTCGCATCCCAGTTGAATGGTAAACCTTCTTTTTTTATTTCAAATATCTCTACTGATTCAGGAATTTCTATCTCTACAAAATATCTGTCTGTTGGCAAATCCTCGCTTAAATCCAGATGTACAGCAATTTCTAACATAGCCAACGCCCTTGACTCAGATGTGTAGACCAAATGTGTGCTCAAACTATTCCAGCGAAAACCATCGGTCAAGGCAGCACCAATACCCTTTAGTGTAGATTCAAGATATTTTTCTCTTTCAATTCGGAATACCTTCATTTAAGCAGCTTAAGATAGGTTCCCATACTCTAACCTGTTTAAGCTATTTTTGACCTCCTGAATTCCGGTCAAAGAATCAAAAAGACTTTCAGGGGAAGCATCTCCAAGGGAAGGATTGGCTTTTTTCAACCAACGGTAAAATTTACTTTTTTCATTATTAAATACATCAATTCCGTATTCCAATAATTCAACTAATACAAGAATAAGCTCACTGTCTTTGCTGCTTAAGAGTTCGTGTGCTTTTTTCTTTTTATTATATGTAGTCTGTGGGATATCTAAGAGGCGTAAGAAATGTTTTATTGGTAGGTTGGCTTTATTACTTATCACCTCAATCGCCTCATATGGCAGTCTGTTTCTGATTACATTTATTCTATCCATTTTGGTAGTCCAGGCATATTTATCTCCCGAAACCTCGAAAGACCATTTACTCTTTATACCGCCATTCAGCTTAGCCGTTCGAATACTTTTCTTGATATCAAATGTTTTAGGACTACTCATATTCACAATTTTTAGAAAAATACAATCACTTTGCTGTAATATAACAACAATTTTGCTATTATTCTAACTGGTATAATTTTCCTTTTATAGACTATTTGCCCGAATTATTCACGAAAGATAAATCCCGGAGCTAAAAGATTAGCCATGCCTTCGGCATTTTTTCGTAACTCTCCTTACCAAAAGCAATAGTCAATTATTTCCTAAACTCTGTGAAACACTGCGTACTCTGCGGTTAAAAAAAAGGAGGACTGCCAACCAATAGGGAAGCTTTATCAACCCTGGGAGATTTCTCGGGTATGCTTTGCTTATATATAATCCGAAACTTTTTGGCTAATCTCTTAACCTAAACGCAAGTGTACCCTCGAAATGACATTTTTGGAACTCCGTGCTTTTAGCTTTTAGCTTTTAGCTTCAAAATAAGACAACTCATCTAAGTGCCAAATATACAAATACTTACATAGAATCAACTTGCAACACGTAACCCGCAACTTGCAACCGCCTTGATCAAAGCTCGGAAATCAATATTCAATAGACAATATTCAATTTTCAATCCCCTTACTTCCCCGGTTTCATCATCGAGAAAAACTGCTTGAGTACAGGGCGCGGGCCGGCTTGGGTTATGAAATTAAATTGTCCGGATTTTAACCGTTCGCCACCGTCTATATTCACACATTCTCCGGTGATGTACGGAGCAAGGTCAGAAATCATAAATGTGGCAAGATTTGCAAGTTCTTCGTGTTCGCCGTAGCGTCCGGCAGGAATTTGCCTGATGTACTCCTTCTCCATTTTTGGGTCCGGCATCAACCTGCTCCATGCGCCTTCTGTTGGGAATGGTCCCGGAGCGATACTGTTCACTCTGATATTGTATGTCGCCCACTCGTATGCCAGAGTATTCGTCATAGCATACACACCAGCTTTTGCGCAAGCCGATGGCAATACAAAAGCTGAACCCGTTTGAGTGTAGGTTGTTACGATATTGAGAATCGAACCTTCTCTTTTTTTGCTGATTAACAGATTCCCAAAATGCTGAGAACAATTGAATGTTCCGGTCAGGACAATATCCACAATAGATTTAAATGCATTGGGGGATACATCTTCTGAGGCTGCCAGAAAGTTTCCGGCCGCGTTATTCACAAGAACATTCAGGTTTCCCAAATCTTTGTCGATATTTTGCATCATATCGCCAACAGCATCGAAATCGCGCACATCAACGCTGTAAAATGCTACATTTGCAGCACCTTTCATCTTAAGTTCATCAGCAGCGCGTTCCAACTTGTCTTTTGTTCGGCCGCAGATGGCAATTTTGGCTCCCAATTCGGCAAATTTCGTTGCCATAGACAGGCCAAGGCCACTTCCGCCGCCTGTCACAAGAATGGTTTTTTCCTGCAGGGTTTGCTTAGTAAACATACAGTCTAGTCCTCCTTATAAATGGATTCTATAATAGATATAAACTTCTCTCTTATAACTCTTCGCTTTGTTTTTAATGTTGGTGTCAATTCTCCTCCTTCAATACTAAATAATGAATCCAATATCGCGAATTTCTTGATTTGCTCCCATTTTGGAAGCGTTTCATTTAATCTGTCAACTTCTTTCTGAATTATTTTTTCAACTTCGCTTGAATACTTTTCCTGATCATCAAAATCTTTAAAACCCTTTTCTTCAAGAGCAGATTTAACAGCATCCTCATTAGGTACTACCAGAGCAGAACAGAATTTCCGCTTTGCGCCGAGTACCACAATTTGCTCAATGTAAGGGCTGTTCAACAGCTTATTTTCAACATGCTGTGGTGCCACATACTTACCTGTAGAAAGCTTGAAAATATCTTTCTTCCTGTCGGTTATGAACAGAAAGCCGTCATCATCTATATGGCCTACATCACCAGTGCTGAACCACCCGTCTTCCGAAATAACTTCGGCTGTGGCTTCGGGATTGTTATAGTAGCCTTTCATAATGTTTGGTCCACGCGCGAGTATTTCACCATCATCTGCAATCTTTAACTCCACGCATTCCAGTGCTTTGCCTGATGAACCCGCTTTGATCGCGCCTTCTGTGGTAACACTAAGTACCGGGGATGTTTCCGTCAATCCATATCCCTGATGCATCTTAAGGCCAATAGCAGTAAAGAAATTCATAAGATTCGGGGCCAAAGCTGCGCCGCCGCTAATCATGCCAAGCAGGTTCCCTCCAAGTCCGGCTCTTATTTTTGAGAACACTAATTTATCTGCGAGTTTCAGCTTAAAAGCATCTGCGCCTGTAGGCGGGTTATCGAGATTGAATGCATCTGCCTGTGCCATCGCCCACACTCCGATTTTCCGCTTGACCCCAGACTCTTTTCTTGTTTTTTCCTTGATTCCTGTGTAAACTTTTTCTAAAAGTCGTGGTACAGTGGCAAAAAATATGGGTTTAATAACCTGCAGGTCTTCTTTAATATCTTCAACCTTTTCTATGTAGTAAATAGGGTAACCAATGTTCAGATACATATAATCAAGCATCCGCTCAAAAATATGCGATAAAGGTAAATATGAGAGCAACTTGCCCCCTCTGTTTTTTTCGATATCAAACGGAATCCGTTCAACTGAATACTGCACGTTCGATGTGATATTGGCATGAGTTAGCATTACCCCCTTCGGTAATCCGGTTGTTCCCGATGTGTAGATAAATGATGCCAGGTCTTCAGGCTTTACTTTAGAACGTAAAGTATCAAATAAATCAGGTTCATTTTTGTCTATCGAAGCGCCTTTCTCAAGTATCTGCTCAAAGTGCATTGCTTTTGGCTCTGAAGAACTCACAAGGCTGATGATTTTTAAATCTTTCAGATCATTAACATAGGGCTTGAAAGATGAAAAAAGTGTATCTGTTGAGTACAAATATGCTTTAGCACCCGAATTTTCTAAGATGTACTTAATTTGATCCCCCGGCTGCGTTGTGTAGATAGGAACATTTATGGCACCCAGCGATAAAATGGCATGGTCTGCTATCATCCACTCGTTCCCGTTTTCCGAATGAAGTGCAATCCTGTCCCCTTTTTCTATCCCAAGGCTGTACAAGCCAAGCGCAAAATGCCTGACCTGTTGTTTAAATTTTTCCGGGGATATTTCAAACCAGTGGCCGCCACGCTTTACTGCCATCAAAACACCGGTTTTATTTTTATTGAAACCTTCTTCGGTAAGGGCGGGAATTGTAACGGGAATCGCTTTCATAAGTCAATTTTATTTTGTGATACATTACGCTTTTTTCCGGTTCTATCATTACCTTGAGCTGAAGCTCATTCAGTTGGATATTATCTCCTACTGATTCCGATGTATCGAACCCTGATATACATAATATCAATCATTTGATTGATGTTTCAAAATACGATTTATGTTTATTGAAGAGAATCTTAAAAATATTGTAGAAAACCTTTTCCAAAACAAACAAAAAACCATAGATGATGCTCTTGGAATCGAATATGAGTACATCAGCAAACAGAAAATGGTTGCAAAAATGCCTGTCACAGACAGTACGAGACA
>SLDG01000063.1 GCA_007125355.1 Balneolales bacterium
GGATTCATTAGCACAAGACGGATGAGGATTAGTTCATCGGCATCCCAGATGGCACTCCAACTTTCTGTGAATGAATTGAGCAGCGCCTTGTAATCTGCCATGGCAAGGGCTGTTTTTGAAACCACAAATGCTGCTTTTCGTCCCGGAGAAAATGCGTTATAAATAGCCATAGAGCGCCGGTTGGTCTCTGATATAGCTTCTCCGTTTTCTGCTACGCAAAAGGTGATAATATTACTGTCGCCCGCCGGGTTAACACGAATGGAATCATCTGAATGTACGAGCATGTGCGCCAACTTATCTGTAGAATGCACCGAACGTTCAATGATGCGGCCATATCCTTCACGGTTTAACCCAATTACGCGAGAAGTTAGCCACGTAGAAACCGCGCCTGCCGCGGAACGGGAACCCTCGAGGGTTTGGGGACCGGGTTCAAAACGGGTATCATCATCGAAAGCAATGTAAGGCGCTTTGATTTTTGTATGCCAGTAATCGCGTTTATCAGCGCAAATGAATGTTCCTGAGGCATAAGGGACATATCCCAGTTTATGCGGGTCGATGGTAACCGACGTTGCCTTTTTTATGGCCAGAAGCGCATGTCTGACAGGTTTTTCGAGTACCGGTTTAATGACCTCGCCATCGGTTTCGTGCATCAGCGTAGCAAAAAATCCGCCATAGGCAGCATCCACATGGTGCCATGTGTTATTGCAACATTCGTTTATGATATCCTGAATTTTATCAACGGGATCGAATTCTCCCAATTCGGTTGTGCCGGCAACGCTGACCACCATCATAACAGGACGCAATTCTTTCTGCGCCTTCAACAGGTTGCTTTTAAGGTCTTCCGTACACATGCGTCCTTCATGGTCGGTTGATACCGCCCAAAATGCCTCTTGTCCGAGGCCGAGAACCTGAGCTGCTTTCACCCATGAGTAGTGTTTGTTGGATGGAACGAGCATAACCGGACCGAGCCATTCCGTTTCAAAAACACGCGAAAGTTCTCTTGAAGCAATAAAGGGATTGGATTCAAGTAAATGAAAAGGGATAAAATCAGATTCTGTAATTGAATCGCATAATTCGTAGTATCTGTCCCATCCCAACTGAGAGGCTTCGATAACATCCCCCTTAAACAACCCTTTTTCTTTAGCGGCTGCAGCTACTGCAACCCATTTATAAAGCCTTGATCGCGCCCGCATAGCGCCTTCGATATTGGCAACAGTTCCGCCGGAAGTAAAATGTCCGTATGCTTTTTCGGGATTGTAGCCGAGCATTTCTATGAGTGCGCCAACAGCTTCCTTTTCAATGGCAAGCCCGATATTCGATACTTCTCCGGATATATTATTGGGGTTATGTAATAGTGTGATAATGTGACCCAATAAAGCCGGCAGAGAAATTTCCGTGAGCATGTGCCCGATGTATCTGGGAGAAAAGCTCGGGACTTCATCTTCGAAGCGTTCAAGGAGGGTGTTTACCTCATTTCTGAAGGTGTGCTTTCTTTCGGTAAAAAGATCAGAAAGTTTATTGTCCTGAGTGATAGCTGTGCCGTCTTCTGGATATAATTCTTTGCGCCAGGCATACCATCTTCGAAAAATGTGCAGAACTAATTCATGTATCCAGGAGGCATTCTCTGACTGTGGCCCCAGAAAAAAACTTTTCAGGGCAATTTCTTCATGATCACAGTCGGACTTATATGACATAAATTTATGTCTCAATTTTGAGTGATAATCTCAGAATGATTTAGTTCACTAATGTAAGAAGTTCTTCCGGTACATCTAACTCCATTCGCAAGACCTGAGCGGCATGTGTTTTACCTTGGGCATCGAGTTTCAGCGAAACGGTACCGCCACCGCCGAGGCTGTCGTTCAGTAAAAAATTCAATGCACCGATGTTTGGCAGCTCAAAGCGCTCTACATCACCCTTGCACACGTGTTTCATGTGCTCTTTTACTTTGGCTGTCGTCAGGTTTTTAACAAGAAAAGGATAAATATTAGGATGTCTGGCAATTACACCAACATTACTTCCATTGCCTTTGTCGCCGCTGCGGGCGTGTGCTATTTTTAATAAATGAACTTTGGGCATGAGGATAATTGAAAATTTAAAATTTAAAATTGAAAATTTTGAGTCTACTCTGATTAATCAAAAGGTACCAAATTAACTCTCGAAGCGTAATTTGTTGAAACATAAAAACAATAACTTACCTTTGTGCACCGAGCCTGCCTGCCTGACTGCATCGGCAGGCAGGGTTCATAATTAACTTTTCGGAGTGGGCTCATAATTGCAGATTTCATTTCAAGATGCCATAAGGTTATTAGTAAGATGAGATAAAGAAAAATGGCACGTACCTACGGCACTTATGGGTATTTAGGGCATTGGCCTGCAACGGGATAAATCCCGCTGCTAAAATACAGGCCATGCCTGCGGCATTTTATAAAGGTGAACTGAGAATGACACCACCGGCAAAGTTCAATCTATCATAGGGACAACAAATTAATTACCCTTTGTGAATCTTAGTGACCTTGTGGCTTAGTGCTTATCTCAAAATCTTGGGAGTGGCCTCGATTTTAATACCTCAGCAACGCCGCGGTTTGATATCCTTTGGGGATATCATTACGATCGAGGCTATAAACAGCACCGCCGTTTATGAGCGTTTTAACTGCACACAGATCGAGCAGGTCTTCAGGCGTTTCATCTTTGGTTTCAAGCCTTAGTTCCATACTTTTTTCATCGTAGCGACCCCATACTTGCTCATTTTTAGCCACAAACAGCGTTTCTACTCTGCCCTGTCCGGCAGATTTTAACACCTGATCAAGTTCATGGGCAGTTTTCTTTGACGAGATATTTTCCTCAAAGGCCTTTTTAGCATTTTCGAGCTCCTCATCAAAAACAGACGAAACAATCTCCCAGCTTCTTTTATGCAATTCATCTACATTATACTGATCCGGATTTCCCTTAACACCTTTTTTTAGCAAACCCTGATGATCATTAACCTCATGGTAAATAGGATGCAGGTAGTCAACTCCCGCCAATACCAATGGAACTTGCCTGTCTGTCAAAAATGGCGTCAGGTTCTTGTTTATTTCTCTGAAAAACTGTCTGATAAGTTGCTTACGGTCTTCTTCTGCGCTTCCATGTCCGTGGAACATAGCTGCCCTTTCGCCACCGGCACCGGCAGTACTTGTGTGAAACTGCTTGGTCTCCAGAAACTCATCTATATTGAGCGCATGCACGAGATTTTCGGGCAAAAAGTCGGCTTCAATTTCCTTCAGACTATGTTTTGTTCCTTCAAAGAGACTCACCTTGTTTTGGCTCAGGCCTAACACATAATACAAACCATTGCCTGTAAGCAGTGGGATAAGCGGCTTTAGGTGAAATCTGTGTTGTACGAGTGATAGTTCTTTAAACGGGATTGGAAACTGATTATAGCTGAAATGATTTTCTGATCTGAAAATCACAAACCCATCGCTCATGTGCTGCCACATTGGGGTGTTATCGCGCAGTGAATGTATTGGATTCATCAATGTATCAATTTCATCTTTTCTGAACCCCCGTTCACTTAACTGTTCCTCTGTTTGTCGGGTAAGATTTTTGAAACGTATTTGATCTTGCCGAACCTGAGTCCCCATTCTATGTGCCGGCATATATATTGAAATGCATGTTTTGTCTTTAATTTCATAATACGATTTAATACTGTCGATACTCAATCTTTTCATTTTAAACACCTTTAATTTTTCGTTAAGAAGGAATAGTATACCTGTAATATAAACAACTAAACGGTGGAATAATCCATTCCATTGTCATTTATTTGAGGTTTTTTGGTTTTTTAAATGGCCGACTGTAAGGATTTTTCGTTTATTTGTTTATGACCTGAGTTCGATTTTAATCTTTTTGGATTTCTATTTATTGGGAAAAATCATTTTTGTTAATAACAAGGGAAGCTTAATGACTTTCGGTAATTTGAACCACAGAGCCTGCCTGGTGAACAGATACTGAATAAGCCCAAAAGATGTGAGTAGGGCAGACAGGTTGCAGAGTGTTTTGCAAAGTGTTACACAGACTTTTTCTTTTTCATTGTGCCGAGAAAAGTAATTCTAACTAAATTAAAACTCTGTGTATTCCCTGTGTCCTTTGTGGTTAAAAAAAATAGTAGGAGTGCTAAAAACTTTTCCTTGAAATCGAACTCAGGTTTATGAGTTTATTTCCACTTCATTAATCCATCATCCCCCGCACATTTCCCGATAGAAACACTTATTTAGCTTTCAACTTCGGGTTCATATTCCTAAATTTGCATCAAATTCATAATTAACAATCAAAAGGGATTCAGAAAAAGCTTCCCGTTCAAAAACAGTACAATTCATGCCGACAATTTATCTTGATAATGCAGCTACTACGGCACTTGAGCCGAGAGTATTTGAAGCCATGCTTCCATTTTTAAAGGATCATTACGGAAATGCTTCATCTATACATCAACTTGGAAGACAAACCAATGTGGCTGTTGAAGAAGCGCGTGAAAAAGTGGCTGCGGCCATTGGTGCTGAGCCATCAGAGATTATTTTCACCAGCGGTGGCACGGAAAGTAATAATGCGGTAATTAAAGGCGTGACTGATGCTACAGGAAAGAAGCATATCATCACATCAAAAATTGAACACCACGCCGTGTTGCATCCCATTCAATATGGCCGGAAGAAGGGACTCAGAGGAACATATTTGGATATAAAGCCAAACGGAAGCGTTACTGCCCAGCAAGTAAAAGACGCCATTGAAGATGACACTGCCTTGGTGAGCCTGATGCACGTAAATAATGAAATTGGTTCAATTAATCCCCTGAAAGAAATCTCAGCAGTCTGTAAAGAAGCGGGGGTAGCTTTTCATTCTGATACTGTACAAAGCATTGGCAAATTGCCTGTAAATGTAAGTGAGATGGGCATTGATTTTTTGAGTATCAGCGCGCACAAGATTCATGGGCCTAAGGGCATTGGGGCTTTGTATGTAAAGGGAGGTTCCCGATGGAAGCCATGGATGGAAGGCGGCTCACAGGAACGCCGAAGAAGAGGCGGCACCCTGAATGTGGCAGGAATTGCAGGCCTCGGCGAAGCTGTTGATATTGCAGTAAAAGAGCGTAAGAAAAATATGTCGCATATCAAAGAATTGAGCAGCCGCCTTGTAAACGGACTTCGGGAAGCTTTTCCTGATATACTCGCATTTAACGGAAATCCCGAAACCGGGGCCCCAAACATAGTGAATTGCTCTTTCCCGTTAGATCCTGAAAACGCTCTGGACGGCGAAATGCTTTTACTGAATCTGGACATTGAAGGAATTTGCGTTTCCAACGGTTCGGCTTGTACTTCGGGCGCCGTGGAAGCATCTCATGTTTTGACTGCTTTGGGGATGGTCACTCCTACGGCAAAATCCTCCATTCGTTTCAGCCTCAGTAAATACAACACTACAGAAGAAATAGATTACACTGTTAGTAAATTGAAGGGTATTATCACACGGATGCTGAAAACATCTGCTGTATAATGAATAAAAGTATATGTGTGTTTTGTGGCTCCTCGAAGGGCAATAATCCCCTTTTTGCAGAGAAAGCCAAAAAATTGGGAAAACTCTTTGCTGAACATTCAATTGATTTGGTTTACGGAGGTGCCTCAATCGGGGTTATGGGCGCATTGGCAGACAGTGTACTTGAGCACGGTGGAAATGTATTCGGCGCCATGCCTAAACATCTTGCTGACCGGGAAGTTGCACACACCGGATTGACCAAACTGTTCATCACTAACAGCATGCACGAACGTAAAGCACTGATGGCGAATTTATCAGATGGTTTTGTCGCACTACCTGGCGGTTTCGGAACTCTCGAGGAATTGTTTGAGGCTATCACATGGAGTCAACTCAACATGCATTACAAACCGGTGATGCTGCTGAATACCGCTTCGTTTTATAATCCTATGCTGGATTTTATCCAACATACAATTGATAACGGTTTTGTAAGGCCGGAACACCGGGATATCCTCACCATTTGTGATGAGCCACAGGATGTGATTGATGTTATGCGATCTAATGGTTGGTAGATAAAAAAAGGGGATACATATTTAAATATATCCCCCAAAAATTATAGTCTTCAGTTTTTATCGTCTTTATAAACATCCGCAATTAAATCGGCATAAATATTTTCAATCATTTTCCGTTTTACTTTCAATGTTGGGGTTAGAATACCATTTTCTACTGTAAATGGTTCGGTAAGCAATCTAAACTGACGCACTTTTTCATGTGATGCCAATTTTTTGTTGATTGTGCGTATTTCCTGATCCAGAAGTTTTATAATAGCCTCGTTCTTGATGACCTCTTCTTCGGAACCATAGGTGATGTTATTCTGCCTGCAATATCCTTGTAATGACTCAAAGTCGGGCACAATGAATGCTGACATAAAGCTTTGGCCTTCACCAATAACCACCGTCTGATCGATATACATACTGGTTTTGATTTGATCTTCAATCGGCCCCGGATAAATATTCTTACCACCGGCATTCACAATCATGTGTTTTAAACGATCAGTGATTTGCAGGTAGCCATCCACAAAACGGCCAATATCTCCGGTGTGGAACCATCCGTCATCATCAATAACTTCCTTGGTTTCCTTCTTTTTGTTGTAATATCCCTGCATTACATTCGGGCCCTTGCAAAGAATTTCGCCCTCTTCAGAACTAAGATCGCTTGGGTAATCTTCCCCTGAAAGCTCAGCAATGATTTTCCCGTCATCAACACGCTGGATTCCAACGCGTACACCTGGAATTACATGCCCCACTGTTCCATAACGCTCGGCGCCAACGGGATTTACAGACATAACCGGAGACGTTTCGGTGAGGCCGTAACCCTCAGTAATACGAAGACCTGCAGCCTCAAAAAAGCTTCCGATTTCAGCAGGCAAAGCTGCACCACCTGACACAAACAACCGAACTCTGCCACCGGTACGCTCTTTTAGTTTATCGAATATTAGCTTGTCGGCAACCTTCTTTTGGATTTTAACCAACGGGCTTTTACTCTTGGATGCCTTTTTACCAACTCCAATCCCCCAATTGAAAATGCCCTTTTTTACGGCTGAACCTTCCTGCACGTTTTTAAGCACGATATTGTACATCTTCTCGAACAATCTTGGCACACTGATTACAATTGTCGGGCTGCATTCCACCAGGTTTTTTGATACCGTATCCACGCTTTCGGCATAGTAGATTTCGGCTCCGCCACCGAGGATAGCATAATATCCCGCCACTCTTTCAAACGCGTGGCAGAGTGGTAAAAACGACAAAGTGCAGTCTTCCGAGCCAATATCAATGATTTTATGCGCAGCTTTAATGTTACTTACCAAATTGGCGTTGCTTAGCATCACACCTTTGGGGTGTCCCGTGGTACCGGATGTGTAAATCAACGTACTGAGATCATCCGGCTTCACTTTTTTGAGGTCTTTCTCAATTTTTTCGCTCAATTTCAGATATCTCGCTCTGCCATCTTCGAGCACATCCTCAAAAAGCCGCACATTTTTCTCATTCAGCAGGCTCTCGTTAGGCGGACGGTCAAATGCAATTATTTCTTTTACAGATTTCGTGTTTCCTTTAATTTGTACCGCTTTCTTAAGCTGAATTCCCGTAGATACAAAGAAAAACGTGCTGCCGGAGTCGTTAATAATGTACTCGCACTGCTCAGCCGGAAGCGTAGCATACAAAGAGACATTAATCCCGCCTAAAATTTGTCCCGCAAAATCGGTTAACGCCCATTCGTATCTGTTCTCACTCAGTATGGCAAAACGATCCCCTTTCTTGAATCCATTATCAAGTAAATATGATGCCAAAGCATACACATCTTTGGTAAATTTATTCCACCCGATGGTTTTATAAGGATCGGATGAACCGGGTTTATACGCGAATGCAGTTTTCTTTTGCCCCTTCCACTTATGGGAAAGCTCATAAAACATTTCGGGTATGGTTTCAAAGTCTACGATTAGTGGCATAGTCTTATCAAAATTGGTTAATTAACAATAAAAACTCAGTCAAATAAAGATGGCAGAAATAATTTCTTATGAATTAGCCGAAAGCCATATAACTGTTTCTTACTGATGGCATAACGGCATAATAATATTACACAGAATATACATTAATTTGTTGGATTTCATTCAATCTGAAAGGAATCCGGATGGATTTTCTTTAAGGGCGGGATTTGATTTAATTGTTTTTATGATCATTTCCAATAAATGATCGTCACTCTTAACAAACAAGACCGAATGTTAGACAAAAGTAAGCCCGAATTATTCATGAAAGTATAATAATTAAATCATAAACCATTAAATAATAGTGATATAGATAACTACTTTATTCACTCAAATTTGGGTGTAATTAAAGTGCCGCAAAATTTCCACGTTAGCCGGGTTAGGTTGGTAATCTCTTCGTCTTTTCGGCTGCATGCCGTGAAAACCAACAGAATTCATAGAACCATAGGGGCTCCACAGCTCAGGATGATGAGCCACCAAAACCCCTCAACTTCTCAACCCCTAAAGTCAGCCAATCCCCAAATTTCTCCATTGCATTAAAACTTTTTTGGGCTACCTTACGTTTAACAGAGCAGAACTAATCTAAATGAGAAAACACCTATAATGGCATCTACTGAGAAACTACTTGAAGTACTGTCTGATGTTTGGTCAGAGTTACTTGATAAACTCACAGGCAAAAACAAAAAGCCTGAACTTAAGCCCGTACCGGTCGAGAAAGACTAACTATTTGTTGATGAGATATCTAAATCTTCATCACTCATTACATCTTTCCAGAATGTGATTCCCGATACTATCAGCCCCTTTAAAATAAACGCGGAGAAGACTATCATAAGGCCGTATTCTTGTAAGACAAGGATCAATACGGCATAGGTTGCGAACATAACTATCTTTCCACGGTTTTGTCGCAGGTATTCTTTTTTGAAACGGGGTATTTTATCAAACTTTATGGTGCTGACCATAAGAAGAGATAAAACGATAATTACGGGAATCAGCACCACATTTAAGCCTTGTTTGAAAAAATCAAACAATTCAATCCTGTCATTAAATGTGAGGAAAAAGCCGACAATCATCATTGCCTGCGCGGGGATTGGCAACCCCCTGAAATAATCATGCGATTCGATAACTGCTTCCATATTATATCTGGCCAGTCTTATGGCTCCGCAAAGTAAAGGCAATGCAGCAAGCAAGGCAAGGCCGATTCCCGGTGAATCGCTGAAAGCCCACACATAGATCAAAAAACCGGGAGCCGCACCAAAAGAAACAACATCACTTAAAGAATCAAGTTCAGTACCGAACACACTCGTGCCATTCGTAAGGCGTGCCATAAAACCATCGAGGGCATCAAAAAAAGCGGCAAGTACAATCAGCCATGCACCGTAAATTAACATCCCCTGATAAATTTGGGTTATAGCTAAAAAGCCACAAAGCAAATTCATAAGAGTAAAAAAACTTGGCACAATGGAACGTGGAATCGGTTTTTTCAGCTTTTCCTTAATACGGAGATTCGCCCTTCTTCCAAACTCTCTTCCCTGTCCCCTTAGCCTGCCGGCTTTTTTAGTTCTGTTTATGTTATGCTTTATCACTTTATTACTCCCATAACGGTTGATGCAGCTACCGTACGGTCATTAATATTTACCTTAATTTCAATATCTTTTGGGAATAAAATATCCATTCTGGAACCGAATTTCATCATTCCAAAACGCTGACCGGCGTAAACGTCATCGCCCACATTTAGGTCATAAACTATTCTTCTGGCTACGTATCCTGTTATCTGTTTAAAGTAGAATTTTTTGCCACCTGGATGTTTCACTCCAAACTCAGACCGCTCGTTCAATTCGGAAGCTTTTTCATGCCATGCAACCAAATATTTACCGGGATGATATTTTACATGCTCAAGTTTTCCGGCCACAGGCACATAGTTTACATGTACATCAAGGGGTGAGAGAAAAATGCTGATTTGCATGCAGGGTCCGCCGATATAATCGTTATGAGGCACATCCTGAATTAGAATTACCTTGCCATCAGCAGGAGCTACAAGAAGGTTTTCAGCGTTAGGTGGCGGTAATCGCTTGGGATCACGGAAGAAGTAAAGCGTAAACAGGAATATAAAAACGGCGACCGGGTAAAGTATCCCTGCAATCGAACCGCCTAAAAAATAACCGATAAGCGCTAAAACAAGTGCCAGTACGGTAACAAAAGAAACAACGCCAAACCCTTCGCGAGCAATCATACTTAATTTACAATGTGACGCATTATATCGTTGAATGTAACAAAGATGAAAATACCAATAATTAGGATAATTCCAATTTGCTGAAGCGCCATTCTGACTTTAATGGAAGGTTCTCTTCGCGTAATAGCCTCATAGAGAAGGAATACAACGTGGCCGCCATCTAACACCGGAATTGGCAGCATATTTACGATTGCAAGTGTGATACTTAAGAATGCGACAAAAGCCCAGAATCCTCTTATTCCTCCTGTTTCGGTGACATCCCTTGTAACAGAAGCAATAGCGACCGGGCCGCCAAGATTATCGCGTACAGAAATTGTGCCGGTGAACATCATACTGAATCCACTGATTATACTTGTGGTTGTATCCCATGTTTGCTGAACTCCGCCAACCATCGAACTGACTATCCCCTTATTCACAAACTCAACGCCAAAATATTGTACCGGATCAATTGGTGCCACGCCAATTCTTCGGGTATTTGGGTCGGGTGTTACAGGGATGGTCAAAATTTCACCGGCTCTGTCAACGGTAATCATCAATTCGCCTTCAGCATTTTCGACAATATTTACCAATTGCACCCAAAAGCCGACCGGTTCGCCATCAATGGCAATAATCTTATCTCCGTCTTTCATGCCCGCCTCAGCCGCGGGTGTACCACCCACAACACGTGAAATATGGCTTGGCAGGGCATTCATTATTGTGATGAACTCAGGATTTCTTGACAGATAATCCAGGAAATTCTCCGGTGCCCGAAGCTCGACACGTTCCCCATCACGCAGTACGGTAAACCTAAGATTCCGGGATGTAAGTTGGCTTAGTGAAATTAATCCTGCCTGATCATACACTTCCGGCCTTACGTCGTTTATTTCAAGGAGCTCATCGCCTGTCCTGAAGCCAATATCCCAAGCCACAGAGGTTTCGGGGATGTATAAGGAGCCCACTTTATCAGCAGGAAACACTTCTTTACCGTAATAAAACAACATTACACCGAAAATAATGGCGGCCAAAATTACATTGAAGGCAACACCGGCAATCATAACTATAAATCGCTGCCATACCGGTTTACTTCGATACTCCCAATCTTTGGGCTCACTGGCAGCAAATCCATCATCCATAGATTCATCAATCATACCGGCAATTTTAACATAACCACCAAGCGGTGTTGCTGAAATGCAGTAATCGGTATCCCCAATTTTTTTTCCAAAAAGCCTTGGTGGAAAACCAATAGAAAACTGATCTACCCTCATTCCAAAGGCTTTTGCGGCCAAAAAATGCCCTAATTCATGAAAAAGGACGAGTATGAACAGAGCTATTACAAAGTAAATGACAGTGAGGCCAATGCCTGCTATAAATTCCATATCTGTGGTTTAAATGCGTAGATTTTCCGCGAACTCCCTTGTATCATTGTCGATTTGGGTTAGAGTTTCAACGGATAATGTTTCAGAACAGTGTATATTTTCTAGGGATTTCTCTACAATCTCAGAGATACTAATATAAGGAATTTCTCCGGCAAGAAAGCGCTCAACTGCAACTTCATTAGACGCATTTAAAACTGCCGGGGCGTATCCTCCAATGTTTATAGAGTCCATAGCCAGCTTCAGGCAGGGAAAACGCTCATAATCTACCGGTTCGAATGTCAATTCCCTAAGTTGGCTGAAGTCCATTCTTGGTGTTTCTAATGGTAAGCGATTTGGCCACGTCAACGCGTACTGAATGGGCACTTTCATATCAGGATAACCCATTTGCGCTTTGGTTGAGCCGTCTGTGAATGTTACCATAGAATGAATGATACTTTGGGGATGAATGACCGGTTCGATTTTTTCCAGCGGGAGATTAAACAACCAATAGGCTTCAATAATTTCGAGCCCCTTGTTCATCATCGTGGCCGAATCAATGGTAATTTTTGAACCCATCGACCAATTCGGATGATTCAAAGCCTGCTCAACCGTAATTTCAGACATTTGCTGCTTAGTATAGGTTCTGAATGGCCCGCCACTTGCAGTAATCAGCATTTTTTCTATTTCGTTCTGCTCTTCCCCAATCAGACATTGTAAAAGCGCGCTGTGTTCAGAGTCTACCGGAAGTAGTTTTTTTGTGGTTCCACTTAAATGGCTTTTCAATAACTCACCGCCCACAACCAGCGATTCTTTATTTGCTAAAGCCACAGTTTTTCCGGCTTTTAATGCTTCTACAGTGGGGATAAATCCCGAAAAACCAACAAGGCTGTTCAGAACAACATCGTAGCTGCTATCTTGTATCAGTTCGCGAACTGAAGAAATTCCAAAGAAGAGAGTTGTTTCTGTTTCTCCGACCAAATTCCTCAATAGTTGCTCCTGAGTGGTGTCTGCAAGTACGGCAACTTTGGGTTTAAATTCTCTAATCTGATTTGCCAATAATCGTGCATTCGTATTCGCGGTTAACCCAAATACGTTGAATTTATTGGGATTTGCTCTTACAATTTCAAGGGTTTGAGTACCAATTGAGCCTGTTGAGCCGAGCAAAAAAATAGTTTTGGGATTCACTTGGTGATTTAGCCTACGATAAATAATGTTATTCAGGCGCGCTGCCGGGAGAGAAAGTACGTTTAAATTTTGAATTAAACCATATCGTATGTCTGATCAACTCTATGGTTTGCCGCCCATGTTCGTCTTAGCCTGTTAGTGCGGTCAAACTCAAAATCAATCTGCCCCAACACAACACCGGCGTGGCCTACTTGTGAAATAATTGTTGGCTCCTTGCCCTGCTTTTCTATAATTACAGGCTCATCAAGAAGCGTATGTGTGTGCCCACCAATAATTAAATCGATACCATCCACCTCATTTGCTACCACAACATCACTCACTCTGCCATCCGAGTATTGATATCCGATATGGCTCAAACATATGACCAAATCGCACTGCTGTTCCGTTCGTAATCGGCGAACCATCTGCTCAGATACCAGTACGGGATCGTAATAAATTACGCCTTTATGCAAATGTGGTAAAACAAGATTTCTGAAATCCACCCCAAGTCCAAAAATCCCAACTTTCACACCGTTTACATGAAGAACTAACTGTTCTCTAATAAATTGAGCCATTTCAGGGGCATCTATAAAGTCATAATTAGAACTCACAAACGGGAATTTCGCTTTTGGGGCTACTTCCACAAAACCCTCGACCGCGTTATCGAATTCGTGGTTACCTATGGTTGAGGCATCGTACCCCATCATACTCATCAATTTGAAATCGAGTGCACCATTGTAATAGTTAAAATAAGGTGTGCCCTGAAAGGTATCTCCAGCATCCAATAGAAGGTTATGGGGATATTTATCACGTATTTTATTTATTAGCGCCATTCTGCGAGCTGCGCCACCCAAACCTGCTAAACTACCTGATCCGGCCGGAAACGGATCAATTCTGGCATGCGTGTCATTGGTATGCATAATTGTTATCAATTTCATACCGGGGTTGCGGCTGTAACCGAGCATGGGTTTAAGGCCGGCAAGTGTTAATCCGGCTCCAACAACAGCCGATTGCTTTAGAAATGTTTTACGATCTATCATAATATTATCAATCTCTGATTCTATAGTCTGTGAATGGGCTTATTTCAGGGACATGAACAAGATATTCTATAAATGCATCTCTTATCATAACTTCCAAATCGCGTCTTTCTAATGGCGACCACAATGTTGGAAGAGGCCCGCCTCCATCCGCCAGCCAATTGTTAGTAGCCACCCAGTACTCTTTTTGATCAGAAACGGGCTGCCCGTTCACCAACAGATCGGTTGCCCTGCCATTATCAATCCGCATACGCAGACCGGAAACCGGCTCGCCACCTTCAATGGCAAGTTCATTGGCTAACTGCCGCATTTGGCGGCCATTAAATCGTAGCATCGTAATGTGGTTTTCAAATGGCATCAATTCGTACACTGTACCAACGGTTACTTCGCCCTCGGGGATGGGAATTCTAAGTCCGCCTCTGTTCAAAATGGCAACATCTACCTGAGTGCCCATTTCTCTTGTAGCTCTATTCCGCAAAATATCAGCAGTCAGGTTTCCAAGCGGACTCTCCGGTTGGCCACGCTCTATTACACCCGTACTAACAGTAAGTTTACGCCCCATGTACGCAAATAAATCTGAAGCATAATCCTTAATAAATGCCTTCATTTCCTCATCAGGCTCAATAGAATCATCAATTCGCAGATATTCTTTTTGTACACGGTTGAGATCGTGAATAACGTCCCGTTCGCTGTCATCACCGGTAAAACCAGCACATGATACAAGCAGTAATACAACCAGAACCAGAGCCGGAAGCTTATAGTAAATAGATTTATAGAGCATGTTATTTTATAGGAAATCTTTTTTATTCTGAAAATCAGCGGTCTTGACGCATCATCATCTGAAAGAAGGTCATGAGTTCATATCCTTCAGGAACATCTATTTCATCCTTACTCAGCCTTCTCTCGTCAATATGGCTAATCTGTATAGTAGTTGTCAAGTTTTTGTTTTCAAAAGACTGAATTAATAAAGGAGTTTTGGTAAAATCTATACCATAGTTTTTTTGAAAATCATCAATTCCAAGCATCTCGGTCAGGCTGCCAAACGTATTGAGCATGCGCACCCAGTCTATTTTAATTTCATCAGTCATCCAAACATGAGCCTCAATATTGGGGTTATCCTTATCTGTAATTTTGGTCTTTTTAGCAGTGTAACCATGAATTCTTCTGGTTTCTCCGGTTTCAGTAATTACAGTTGAGCTTTGATCCAATAGTGATTCAGTGTCTCTGTTTCTCGATTGAGAGTTGTTCGTATTGAACATGTTCAACAGCATTCCGATTTCCTGAAAATTGATTTTCAACGCAAATTTATCATCACCAAATATCACCATATCATTTTGGTCAGCTCGCAGCAGCAGGCTTTCTCCCGATACGGGTACCATTGTGTTCGCTCCCGGAATGGTGCCAACGAATTTGAGCCTGTCTTCTTTCACAAAAAGCATCATCTCTTCAATCTTTTTGTCTTTGTCAATAGTTTGAATGGCAATTGCCCCCTCAAAATGCTGCGCATTCAGGTTCAGGGCAAGCAGAGCTGTGCAAGTAAAAGTAAATGCAAGAAATTTAGTGGTAAGCAGATTAATTGTTTTCATAAAATTCTCCCATCGTTAAAAATTCAGGTTCTTTAGATGTCAGGTAGTTTAGTGATTTTTCAAATAACAAATGGCATTCACCGGTTTCGGCGATATCGTACGTGTGGTGGTGAAAATTCCAAACCACAATACCACCATAACGCAAAGCAGTATCCACTTGTTTCTTCGCAATTTCAATTCCTGCTTCCAGATCAAGGTGCATGTACTGAAACACCTGCATATCCATCAGCATCATAGGCAGTTGTACTGTTTTACGAGGCTTATTGTTTCGAGTGTCGTAGATTTTATGGGGATGAGTAAAACCGGTGCGGTATCCCGATTGTTCAGCCCAACCCAAAGAACTATCGGTTTTAAAGCCAAATTTTTCTGGAATTCCAAGTCCGTAATCGGTATTAAATCTCACATAATGAAAACGATGCGATTTTGGGGATGTTCCAATCCGCTTTTTGAGCTGCTGATATTCTCTTTCGAATAATTGCTGATCAAATCCCGCCATATAGCTGGAATGAAAGCCAATTTCGCCACCTGTTTTTTTTGTCAATGCAAGAATTTCGTCTAAAAAAGGATAGTCTAAATAGTCGCGTGCATCATTTTTGTGTTTTTTTATGATGGATTTAAGCAACACTGTTGGCCTGATGCCATTCTCTTTTTCAAACTCAAAGATTTTTCTAATTGAGCGCTCATATCCGTCATCCGATGCCATTAAATCTTTCAGAGATAAGTTAAAGCGACGCCATCTGGCACCGGGTGGTAAATTATGCGCATTCAGAAATGGGATTTCTACGAATTCCCTCATCCATGTTCCGGGATATTTCTTTTTAATTCGGTCAAAATCGTGAGTGATTACGCCTGCTAACTTTTTCCCATTCCAGGTTTTTTGGGGAATTTTCTTACTGGTTTTTTTCTTAATCAACGATGTCAAAAAATCGGCGTATTCGTTGACCAAGGGACGCATCCCAACACTTAAATGAGCCTGAACCGAATGCTTATACATCGCACGACCGTGTGCATCGCGCGGCCCAGGAACAACGGACTGCCAATCACTTAAAAATAAAAACGCCGAAGCGATAACGTCTGCATTAATAATTTCATCGGTCTGTTCACCCGAACCAAATAAAACCGGGAGCTGAACAGACTCACTTTCGATATAAAAAACATTCTCAGCCTCATAAGCGGTCTGCTTTTCGAAATATTCGATTGTTTTTTGGGATGCCCTTATAACAATATCCGCTTTGCTAATATGCTCCTCAGGGTTCAGGCCATAGTACATCTTTATGGGATACTCATCCGATTTTATATCCACATCTATAAAAGTTACAGATACAGAAAAGGCCGAAAACATTGTTTTAAGAGCAAACATTGCTTTCGGCCTGAAAGATTGCGGGACATCAATTTGAATGGCAATCATGACGATTAATGAACTTCCATCTTAACTTTGTGGAGCCATCCCCCGCCGATGACGTCGTCGCCTTCGTAACAAACGAGCGCCTGTCCGGGTGTTATGGCACTTCTTGCTTCAGGAAATCTGACTGTGAGTTCATCTTCTCCGGTTTGTGTGAGGAATGCCGGCGCACCGCTGTCGTTGTAGCGAATTGCAGCTGTTATTGGCATTTCTTCTTCAGGTACTTCCGGATATTTCACCATATTTATCTGCCGCGCGGTGCAGAAAGTGCTTTCCAAATCCTGCTCATCCCCAACAGTAATGGTATTTGTATCGGGATTTATGTGCGTAACATACACCGGCTTTCCCATTGCAAGATGTAAACCCCTGCGCTGACCGATGGTGTAAAACGGATATCCTTTATGCGTACCGACAATATTTCCGTCTTTATCCACAAAACTGCCGCTTCCCACTTTTTCTTCGAGGCCATCTACTCTGTCGCGTAAAAAACGGCGGTAGTCGTTATCGGGGACGAAACAGATTTCGTAGGAGTCTTTTTTGTTGGCTACATTAAGCAGGCCAAAATCCTGAGCAAGCTGCCTGATTTCAGGTTTATGGTACTTACCAAGCGGAAAAATGGTGCGGGAAAGATTTTGCTGTGAAACACCCCAAAGTGCATACGATTGGTCTTTATTGTGATCCTTACCCTTAGAGATTACAAAACGGTTATTTTCTTCTCTGATGTTGGCATAATGTCCCGTTGCAATAAAATCGCAACCAAGATTATTCGCTCTTTTCATGAGTGCAGTCCACTTTATATGCGTATTGCAAAGCACACAAGGATTAGGGGTGCGTCCTGCCATGTACTCATCCACAAAGCGGTCAATAACCCAATCGCCAAATTCTTCTCTTATATCAACGATAAAATGAGTGAAGCCGAACTTTAGAGCTATTTGGCGGGCATCATTCATAGATTCAAGTGTGCAACATCCTGTTTCCTTATTTGAATTGCCGCCACTGCTGCTATAATCCCATGTCTTCATGGTAATACCAATAACATCGTAACCCTGCTCCTTGAGCATAACCGCCGCGACGGAAGAATCTACCCCGCCACTCATTGCTACAAGAACTCTGCCTTTTGAACTCATTTAATCAATACCTGCTTTAAATCTGGAAATATTTCTGTGCATTTCTATAAACACTAAAAATACGGAATAATTGTGATTTTTGTATGAATGGGTGTGGCTGGATGGTTGGTTTCGGGCCAGCCTGCCGGCGTGGCTTGGCAGTTGCGGATTTCGGGAAAATAAATTATTGTTTTTGTTTACGCCTCACAATGACACTGCCCCGTCATGGTGAGCAGGCGGGGGCTCAATTTTTATATGGGTTGAGTTCTTATCCCCGCCGTCGTCGAACCATTGGTTGATAAAGACTCGTGTTGGCTCTTGCCAAAGGCTGGATTGTGGCTTCAATACACTCGCGGGTTGCGCTAGCAGTCCTTCGACTACACTGCGGATTGGCATCAATGCCCAAAAGACATACTAAACCGCAGTTCCGCTCAGGATGACGAGGCTTTTACAAAAGCTATTGTTTCAGACTATTGATTAAACTCAACAGATAAACAAAATAATCACCCCATATAAAACCCCACAATTATTTCTTAAAGCCACAAAGTTATCATCTTGTTTATTTCTAATATATTGATTATTAATGCTTTGTTCTAAATGCTCTTACTAAAATGGTTTGATTATGGCATCGAAATCGGATAAAAGTGAGGAAATAACATCCCCAAAAAACAAAAAGGGAAGTTTCCTCAATGCAAACACAAACATGATTGTCAGTATCTCGGCAATTGGAATCAGTTTAATGACGCTATTCGTACTGATGTATCAATCTCATTTAATTTCTAAACAGTTTGAGCTGGCGCAAAAACACCAATATGCATCTGTTTTACCATATCTGGAAATAGGGCCATCTGTACGTAGTGATGCTTTTCATATTAATTTGGGTAACACCGGAGTTGGGCCGGCTTTCATAAAGGATGTCTACGTTGTAGTTGACAGCACGTGGTATCAACTTGACATTTATGGTTTTGTAATGGAATTTGGTGAACCCTCAGATAGCCTTGGAAGGTTCAGCTACAGCAGTTTATACCCGGGAAGGGTAATTCAGGCCGGCAAGAATTTAAATTTACTTAGTGTTACCGGTGAGAGAGAATCACGGAACTTTTTGACTTTTTTAGATAAGCATCAACCAATACTTGTTGTGGAGTTTGCTTCAGTTTTTGATCAGCGGTGGATTATAGACAGCCGTTTTTTATCTACTCCCATCCCAAAAGAGGAGCATGTGCCTATTTATGTGCGAAGATTCAAAAACACGATGCCTCAGTAAACTATTTAAAATGTATCACCAAAAGTATTAGATGTATATACATTTAATATTAATACAGTAATTTTTGAGACTTTTTCTCAAAAAAAATGTGGCATATTGACTTAATAGTATGAACTTTAGTGAATTTTTTTAAATCTAACTTGGTTGTTATAATTTAGCTTTACTCACAATCCATTATTAACAGGCTTTATCAAGACATTATGCTGGACAACAATACCATTGATTTACTTAAATCACTTGCAAAAGATGAAGAATCTTCAAAAGAATTAATTAAATTGTTTGAAGAAGAAAGAGATCGTACCTCAACATACAAAATGCACCTTGAGTTATTGGAGTCAGCAATTAGAAATGATTATGATTCCATATTAATTACCGACTTAAGTCTCGAGAAGCCGGGGCCAAGGATTGTTTATGTAAATGATGGTTTTGAGAAAATGACTGGATATACCCGTGAAGAAGTCATCGGTGAATCGCCAAGAATCCTTCAGGGTGAGAAAACAGACCGTAAAACACTCGATCGATTAAAAGAGTCTCTGATTAAGGGTAAATCTTTCTTCGGACAAACAGTAAACTATCGCAAAGACGGTTCAGAATATATTAATCAGTGGGATATTCATCCCCTCTTAAACAAAGACGGTGAAATAACTCATTGGGTTTCTTATCAACACGATATCACAGAGCGCAAGCGAGCAGAAAATAGAATTCTAGAGCCTAAATCTAACTTTGATGACTTGTTTGAAGAAACGAAGAAGAATTTCATTGATTTCAAGCCGGATGGAACTATAATTCAGGCTAACAAAGCATTCAGGGAAATGCTTGGATATCAGAAAGAAGAGCTTAAGGGGAAAAAATTATGGGAATTTACACCCGAAAAATCATCTCCTTCCCTAAAAGCAATTTTTACCGCTTCACTTATTAATGAACTTGGAAAATTTAAAGATTTTGCTGTCATGTTCAGGCGGAAAAATGGACTACCTGTTCAGGTAGAGATGAATCTGTCGAAACAAACAGAAAATAATGGTGCTTTTCTGCGAGCAGAAATAGCAAATGTAAGCCTGCGCAAAAACGTAATGAATATAGTACAGGAGCGAAACGAGACCTTCAACAAGCTTTTTGAACGTAAAAACGATTTTAATTTCGGATACAAACTCACACCTTCTTGCAGCAGTCCTGACATTGTTTGGATATCAGATGGTTTTAAAGAGCTAACCGGTTACGAACCCGAAGAGTGTATGGGGCAAGCCGGATTAAACAAGCTGGTACATGAAGATGATTTGCAGTTGCTCACAGACCATTACAATGCCCTGAAAAGAGGAAAATCCTCCTGCCAACAGTTCAGAATAGTTGCCAAAGACGGCACCGTTAAGCACGTGATGGACTATTCTAAACCAAACCCAGAAGCAAAAGATGAATTCAAATCATCTGTAGTAGCGATTGAAAAAGACAAGACGCTGAAGACGATTTAATAATTGTTGCCGCGGGCTATGTGTTCCTGATCGCGGATTTTACTTTATTATATTATTGTTTTATTTACACTTATCGTAGAGACGCGACTAATCGCGTCTCTACATTCATTCTACGTTTAAGTCCAATTTTTGCAAATGAACCAAATTTGCCATATTTTAGTTGACATATCAATTATTGTTTATACATTTATTTTAAAAAAGGAGTTATATTATGATTAACGGCCTGCATCATATTACCGCTATCGCCGGTGATCCTAAAGAAAACTACGATTACTACACAAAAACACTCGGCCTGAGGCTTGTTAAAAAGAGCATCAATCAGGATGCGCCGGATACATATCATTTGTTTTATGCAGATGGCGTGGGAAATCCGGGTACCGACCTGACATTTTTCCCATGGCCTGCAATGGGGCCGGCTAAGCCGGGTGCGGGAAAAGCAGTTGAAGTAACATTCGCTGTAAAAACAGGCAGTTACGACTACTGGAAAAAGCGACTGGAAGACTTTGATCAAAATGTAAAAGAGGAAACTCGTTTTGGGGCGAAACATTTAATTTTTGCTGATCCCCATGGGCTTGAACTTGCCATTACGGAAACATCAGACAAACGCGATTTCGAAGTATGGGATAAGAGTCCGGTACCTGTAGAATATCAAATTCGATGGATGCACTCGGTTCGTATTCTTGTCAGAGATATCAAGAACACAGAGTTGTTATTAACCAGAATAATGGGTTTTAAAAAAAACGGAGAGGATAAAGGCTGGCACAGATTTGGTATTAATAACGGTGAATCCGGTACGCTTATAGATGTGTTCGTGAATCCAGAACTCTCAGCCGGACGATGGGGAACCGGGGGGATACATCATATTGCCTGGAGAGTAAAAGATTCACAAGATGAGATGAAAGTGCGTGAATTAGTTCTGAAGGCTGGACTATCCCCTTCTCCGCAAATTGACCGCTTTTGGTTTAAATCAGTTTATTTTCAGGAGCCCGGAGGTGTGCTATTTGAAATTGCAACAGACGGTCCTGGTTTCGACAGAGATGAGGATGCCGAACACCTTGGCGAAAAGCTCATTTTACCCCCTTGGTATGAGAGTCAACGGGATGAAATTGAGCGTAATTTACCGCCAATAAATACGAAGTAAATGTTAGAAAGCCTGTTGGGTTGTATTAACCCCGACAGGCCTTTGATAAAAAATGTACTGCCTTAACTCTGCTATGAAAACTGTTCCATCACTGTTTATGAAGTCCTTTAAGTACTACAAACACGGTTGACAGAAAAATAATGGTAGTTGTACTTGCAGACAAAACGCACCACCAGCAAATTGCCTGTATTACAAACAGCATAAGATACACAAGCCACATGCTGAATAAAAATGCCGGGCTAACGATGTACAATATCCACTGTGGTACAGCGGGATTTCTCTTATCAAACCAATACAAAGACAAGGCAAAAACTGTCAGGTAAAACAAAAGCCCGAATAGTGCGATGGGGAAGCCAAACATTACAGAGTACTCACTGGAGGCAACTTCATCGCACCCCCCTTGTTCTCCGCATCCCGGAGCGCCATCTAAATAGTGGACGGCCGATAAGTACATCGCATCTGTAAAACCAATGAGTGAAAGTACAACTACAAGTACAAAATAAGGCTTGAGCTTACTATGATTCATTTTTTGTCGAATCTTTACATAATAGACTGTAGTATACTACAATATGGTACTTTTAAGTTGATCGAGTGTTCTTGGGTTAGGTACTCTTTCTCCATTCAAAAATAGCGTTGGAGTTGCATTAATGCCCATATCTCTGAATTCAAAATAATCCTGAACAATTTTGTAAGCCATGTCTTCATCGTTCATATCAGCTACAAATTGGTCCCTGTCGAGACCAAGCTCATCCACGAAAGATATAAATGCAGATTGCGGATCGCTTCTCCATTGGGTTGGGTTGGCATAAATTAAGTCGACCATTTCCCAATATTGTCCTTGTCTGCCCGCAGACAAAGCGGCTGCGATTGCCATTCTCGATAAGGCATTATTATTAATCGGGAAGTGCATAATCTGTAAACTAAAATTATCACCATGCTCCTCAAAAAACTCTTTCAACAGAACATGCTGATTTGCACAATGTACACATCCAAAATCAGAATATTTTGTAAGTTGATTTGGCGCGTCTGGATTTCCTTTTATGTGAACATCCGCACTTACAACCTGCTGAGATTCTATGGCGTCGGGCGCTTCATTTTGCTGACTCATTACCAAAGCAATAATTCCTACAGCAATCGCAACAATTAGAATTCCCGCACCGGCATAGAGCTTGAATGAAGATTTATCAGGCTGGATATTTTTTTGATTCACTTTTTTTGTTTTTTTTGATTTTCCCATACTAAATAATAGTCTAAAAAGTTGATTTTATTGATTCTAATACTCTAAGATTTTTATTCTTGTAATTCTTAAAAATAAGCATTTTCAGGCATATTGTCGCCATTTCAGCCTTTCAATCGTTAAAATACATACCATTAACGTATCTTGAGCTTTTTAAGTTTACTTTGAAGTGTAGTTGGCTTCATTTTCAGCATTGCTGCTGCTCCGTCTTTACCATAAATTTTCCCCTTCGTAATTTTCAGGACATGTTTCAGGTATTTCCTGTTCATATCATCAAAAGAAATCACTTCATCTGGAATTAAACCGGAAACATCAGACCCTTTTATGGGAGTTGACTTTTGCTTTTTTTGAGAACCTGTTCTACTTTCCTCCTGCGAATCTAACTCAGGTTCTATTACATACTGTCTTAAAGCAGCGAACAATTCTTTAAAATTATTTTTCCATTCTCTGTTTCTAAAATCGTTCAACTGGGTTTCAGTAAACTTCGGCTTTTGCAAACCAAGAACAGCCGATAATTTCATTGTCCATTTTTCAGCTACAAGGCCTATATCATCCTTTCTATGCCTTAACGGCGGAACAGGAACACTTATAAATGTGTAACGGTAAAGAAGGTCAGCCGGCACAATATTTTTTCCAACCAGTTGCTCAAGACTTAGCTTAGTTGTCAGTATTAACCTTGTTTTTAATCCCACTCGCTCTCTGTAGCTTACTAATTGTGTGAGCCCGTCTGCATAACCAATATTAATATTATCGATATCAGCTAATGCAACAATTAAATCATTTTTCGATTGTGCCAGTGCGTGTACTTTTGCATCTACAGGGCCATCAAAAAGTTCAGGAAGTGCTTCTTCGGGGGATTTATCGGTCAATTCAGCATACATAAGGTCATATATACCTGAGGTAAGCCTCAATGCATTAAACATGCGCTGAACCAACGTTTTCTTACCCGTATATTTTTCACCATGAATAATAATATGGCTATCCTGATGCGTGAGATGATCAATTTTATCAACAACTGCCTGCATAATCGGGCTTTCGGCCACAAATACAGGTTGCATTACTTCTTTTGAACGAATGCGAGCTGAACTTTCCTTTGGTGTGTCTGAACCAATCACTTCTGCAGAATCATTAAGTGGAAAAAGAGAAACCGAAATAAGATTTTTCCTGGATGTTTTTGATTGAAAAATCCTGAAATCAAACCGCATTGTTACGGGTAATTCATCTCTGGAAGTCAGAGTGATACTTTGCTTTTTATCATCAATTGAATCTTTATGACTCAAATCAGCGATTTTATCAATCAACCCATTTAGCTCTTTTGCAATGGTACCATCAGTTTCAGAACCGAGTACATATTCTTCTGAGGTAAACCCAAGGTCGCGACGAATGTAAGAATTCACAAAAAACAACTGCGCCTGTTCGTCTTCATCAATTCTGAAAATAAGAATTGAGGCCGGAATCATGTCCAGCA
>SLDG01000245.1 GCA_007125355.1 Balneolales bacterium
ATTGTAATTGACACCCGCTGTCGCTCTTTTTAATTAAACTGTGATTGTATTTCGTTAAAAATCCTGATGCTGTCGGCTGCTTCCTGCACATCGTGTACCCTGATGATTTTAGCACCCGTCAAAAGCGCATGATAGTGCACTGCCAGTGTTCCTGCTAATCGTCCCTCAACCGGTCGATTGTCAAGAATTGAGCCGATCATGGATTTCCGCGATGCTCCGACGAGTACAGGAAAACCAACTTCGCATATCTTTGTAAGGTAAGCAAGCAATTGCAAATTATGAACTGTAGTTTTACCAAATCCGATACCCGGATCGAGGATTATTTTATCGGCTCCCATTTCTTTAGCTAAGTCGGCCTGTTTTTCTAAAAATCTGTTAACCTCAGAAACCACGTCAGAGTAAACGGGATTATCCTGCATGGTTTTTGGTTTTTTTATGGAATGCATAATCACCAACGCGGCATCGAATTCTGCACAAAGGCGTGCTTTTTCAGAGTGATGACGCAATCCGGAGACATCATTCACGATTTGAGCACCGGCATCTAAAGCGGCTTTCGCAACCTCATATTTCGTTGTGTCTATCGAAAAAAAAAGCTCGGGATATTTTTTGACTGCTTCTTTGATTACGGGAACTGTTCGGTTTATTTCCTCTTCGGCCGAAACCGGATCACTGCCCGGCCTTGTTGATTCCCCACCGATATCTATTATATCTGCACCCTGCTTCTCCATTTCCTCGATTCGACTGAGTGCGGTGTCCGTTCTGTTATACAATCCGCCATCAGAAAAAGAATCCGGTGTAACATTCAGCACCCCCATTACTTTGGGTTTGGTCAAATTAAGTATTCGGTTATTAATGCGTAATTCCACGAAATGATGTTTTGTTCTTGTTTGTTTTTAATGGTGTAGTTTAGAAAAGATTTCTAATTTTTTTAAATAAAATTTTCAACAGACAGGATCTCGCCTTTTTCATTTCGAACGCAGATATTTACCAATAGCAAGTTATTGAATTACAATCACTATTCTAACCAACCCAAAGTATACGAGAGAAATCTCCCAAAGTGACTTTTGCTCTAATTTTGCCAGGTCTGAACTTGGGAGATTTCTCGGGTTTGCTTTGAGATATTAATAATGAAGCCTCATGGCATGTATCTTCACTTTAATAACAAAGAACCCTCGAAATGACAATTGGTGGACTTCTTATCATCACCTTCAAACCTTCGTGACTTTGCGATTTCGTGCCTGCCTGCTGCAGGCAGGGTTCTAAAAAGTAATTATTATACCATGCCAAAATTTTCGCCATTTTCGCTTAAGTTTAGCATCAAAATATCAATACTCACAATTTTGCTTCGTCATAGTCAATAAAATTAGCTTGTGAAAAAATCACCC
The DNA here is from genome assembly GCA_007125355.1 of Balneolales bacterium. GTDB lineage: Bacteria > Bacteroidota > Rhodothermia > Balneolales > Cyclonatronaceae > SLDG01. The sequence continues at coordinate 1,386 of SLDG01000245.1, forward strand.
TACTCAACAAACTACGAAGGCAAACCCCGTTTTATTGGGATTGAAATTGAATTTGCCGGCCTTGAACTGGAGGAAATTGTAAGCATAATTATTGATGAAATTGGTGGCAAAGCCGACTACAAGGGCAAATTTGAATGCAAAATCTCTGACACTGAGTTCGGAGAATTCGGCGATATTGCAGTCGAGTTAGATGCATCACTTCTTAAAAGCGAAAAACTTGGCGAATATCTCAATAAAATGGGCATTGAAGATGAAGAATATGCAGATACTATTGAAGATTTTTTGTCAAAAGCCGCGAAGGAAGTTGTACCAATGGAGGTCGTTTCGCCGCCCATCCCCCTTGAAAAATTACCGGAGTTCGAGCGTGTTCGGGAGGCACTCCATAAAAATGCAGCTCAAGGCACCCGCGATTCCGTATTTCATGCTTTCGGGCTCCACCTGAATCCGGAACTGCCATCCCTGGAAGCCAATGAAATCAGAGATTTTCTGAAAGCCTTTGTTATTACCTACGACTGGCTCAAAGAAAAACATGACATCGACACATCGAGAAGGTTAACACCTTACATCGACCCTTTTCAGGATGATTATATAAAGCATATTTTGCAGCCCGATTACAATCCAGACATAGAGATCTTGATTGATGATTATCTCGAATTCAATCCCACAAGAAATCGGCCACTCGACATGCTTCCACTGTTCACATTCATTGATGAAAAACGCGTAACCTCTGTCATCGATGATGGATTGACCACGTCCCGACCAACCTTCCACTACAGGCTTCCCAATTGCGAGCTCTCTGATCCTGATTGGTCAATTATCAAAGAGTGGAACATTTGGGTGATTGTTGAACGATTGGCGCATTCCAAGGAAAAACTCAATACGCTTTCTGAAACACATCTTGAATGGCTCGAAAATCCTGCCAAAAGGGTTCTTAAAGAAATCGGTAAAAAAATCGACAACCTGTTTTGATAAGAAGAAAACCATTAATTGCTGTAACAGGGCCAGACAAGGGAGGGTTAACAGCCTGGGTTTTTACATGGTTGGCGGTAAAACGAGCCGGAGGCAAACCGGTTCGCGTAACCCCCTCTAAAGCTGAGCAATTACCGGATTTTGATGGCTTGATAATTGGTGGCGGTGCAGACATCAATCCCGAATTATATGATGCGGAGCCTCTGAAAGACCTGAAGGATTTGGCCGCCAAGGAGAAACCCATCACAGGAATAAGACGATTTCTGCATTTAACAGTTGGTATTTTCATCGTTGCTTTCAGAAAGATTTTCAGCCTTGGCCACACAGCGCCTGTCGATTTTGACCGGGATGAGCTCGAGAAAAGAATCCTCAAAGAAGCAATTAAATTCAATAAACCCGTTCTTGGTATTTGCAGGGGGATGCAGTTTATAAATGTCCATTTTGGCGGACGTTTGCATCAGGATATCACAGAGTTTTATGGGGAAATTCCAAAGGTAGATACCATTTATCCAAAAAAGGAAATCAACATTGAACCGGACAGTAAACTTGCAGAAATATTGGGAACACAAACCGCAAGAGTGAATAGTCTGCACAATCAGGCGGTACATGAGCCGGGTGAGCATATTCTTATATCAGCAAAGGAAAAAACCGGTGTTATACAGGCCTTGGAACACACAGAACGGCCGTTTATTATAGGTATCCAATGGCATCCTGAATATTTACCACAGGTTAAACTGCAACAAAGATTATTTAAGCGGTTGGTAAACGTAGCTTCTGAGAAAAGTAATTAAGTAATTGAAATTTGTCAGGTTTATATTTTAGTAACGGATTTATTTAAGGATAATATTTACTTTACAGCAGTAAGATGTATAGTGGTGATTTCTTGTGTAACTTGAATGCCAGCCGTACATTTTCATCCTTTTTTAGCGAAATACAGTAAAACTGAATAGAAATATCGAATTGAGCCTTTATGGTCGACAGGCCGGAAATTGATGCTGTTGTTACATGGGTTGATGGAAATGACCCGGTGATAATAAAGAAGAGAAATGAATTCCTGAGCGTAAATAAAACGCATGAAATTTCTACGGGCAAAGACCAGACCAGATTTACAGATAACGGCGAAATTTACTATTGCCTTAAATCTATCAGAAAGTTTGCACCGTGGATTAGGCAAATCCATCTTGTTACAGACAATCAAAAGCCTGACTTCCTTACATCTGAATTCATGGAAACGCACAAAATAAGGCTTGTTTCTCATAAAGAGATTTTTAAAGATTATCCCTCAGCGCTACCCACATTTAACACTCGTACAATTGAATCAGGTTTCATAAATATAGAAGGGCTCTCGCCGTATTTCATTTATTTCAATGACGATTTTATACTTACCGGAGATGTACAACCTGAAGATTTTTTCAGGGATGGAAAACCGGTTTTACGCGGCCAATTCCAGAATATCATTCACTACGGAGCGTTTCGGGTTTGGTTAAATCATATTTTAACCCTTGGCTTACAAAAGTTATTGGGCATAACAAGATCCATGCATCTACTGTTGCAAGTAAGGTCAGCACAGCTCGCGGGCTTTGATAAATACTATTATAGGTCACCGCATGTTCCGCACCCTGTGATGAAGAAAACGTTAACAGATTTCGTAGAGAAAAATCCCGATTTATACGAGAATAATCTGAAATACAAATTCAGAAGTACCGAACAATTCTCAGCTATTTTCCTTGCGAATCACCTTGAAGTAAAAAAAAATAATGCCATTATAACAGATGCCGACGATGCATTAACCATAAATGGCGAAATGATGCTTCTGTTTATGTTAAAAAGAAAACTTACTCAGATTAGCCGGGATAATATCAAATTTTTGTGTATGCAGGCATTTGAAAAGTTAAACAAAAGAGAGCAGCAATTTCTAAAATCGTACCTTGACAGGCTGGTTGACTAATAAATTTTATCTCATTTGAGCGAATTGCTATCCATAGTAAAAGAGAAGTTACGACACCTTAGAAAGGTTTTTTCCAATAATCCAAAGGCCAAAAAGGCATTCAAGCTTATACGGCGGTTAGTTATAATTTTGATTATCGGATTAATTATCTTTCAGCTATTCGATATCGGCTGGGTTGAAGTATTACAATCCCTTCCGTCGAATCCGCTATTTTATATCCTGTTTTTTGTCCTGTATGTCACCTTGCCAATATCGGAAATTTTCATCTACAGACAAGTTTGGCCCGCAAGAAAAAGAGACCTCTTTAAAGCCATGATAACAAAAAAGGTCTATAACGAGGAAGTTATGGGCTATTCCGGAGAAGTATATCTGTATGTGTGGGGGCGCCGGCATTTGACAAAAAGTGACCTCGACATCATAAAAAATGTCAGGGATAACAACATTATTTCCTCCCTCACATCTAATCTTGTTGCCTTTTCACTTATAGGCGTTCTAATTTTCACCGGTTTAATAGATATTGGATTATTGATTGATAATGTAGATGTGGTTTATGCAACTGTGGGGATAATCATTGCCATAGTTTTAGTTGTGCTCTTTATTCAATTCCGGAAGTATTTATTCAGCTTATCTCTTAAGAAAACGATCATCATTTTCTCGATTTATCTCAGCAGATTTTTGATTCACAATGCGCTTTTAATCGTTCAATGGGCGGTTGCGGTACCTCAAACCCCGTTAAGTATCTGGTTTCTGTTTGTCGTTATTTTTATTGCGGTAAACAGAATTCCGTTTCTTCCAAGCCGTGACTTGGTATTTATGTGGGCTGGGATTGAGCTTTCCAAAGCCCTTAGTATGGCCACCGCTTCTGTTGCCGGTATGCTGCTCGTAACCAGCGCCATGAAAAAAAGCCTGAACCTGATTCTGTTTATCTGGCTTAACTACATCGCCAAAAGTCCCGAACTCAAGGAAATGGAACAGCAAGAGGTGAGCAAGGGGGAATGAGGTTTAGGTTTAGGTTAAGATTCAGATTAAGGCAGAGATTGCTCGTTTGATGAATGCTAAGCGCAACAAGATCATGAGGCCTTCTTAACCTCAACCTTACCTTCATCCTCAAACTCATCCTAAATCGGCATTTCTCAAGAAAAATGAGTATATTTAAAGATTATACCAAGTACGGCTTTATCACTAAATTAATCAAAGAAGTACTTTCGCCTACGTTAAAGAGAAGGCTTTAAAATCAACCCTAAACTGAACAAATAAACACACAGACCATTGTCAGATAAGAAATATTATATAGAAACCTACGGATGTCAGATGAATTTTTCAGATTCAGAAATTGTGAATTCCATCATGGCAGAGCGGGGTATGCGGCAGGCTCAGGGTGCTGAAGATGCGGATATTATTTTCATCAACACCTGCTCGATTCGGGATAACGCTGAACGTAAGGTTTGGGACCGTTTAAAATATTTCAGGTCACTGCGGAGAAAGCAGAATAATGAAAAAATTGTTGGTGTACTTGGCTGCATGGCGGAGCGTATCCGGGAAAAATTTCTGGATGAACACAAACTCGTAGATATGGTCGTCGGGCCCGATGCCTACAGAGACATCCCTAAATTACTGGAAGAAGTTGAAGACGGCAGAAAAGCCGTTAATGTGCTTTTATCTCTTGAAGAAACGTACGCCGACATCTCCCCTGTGCGCATGACCGGCAATGGTGTTACTGCGTTTGTATCTATTATGCGTGGTTGCGATAATATGTGTTCGTTTTGCGTGGTGCCGTTTACCAGAGGGCGTGAAAGAAGCCGCTCAGCTGACAGCATCATTGAAGAAATTCAGGCACTGAGCGATAACGGCTATAAAGAAGTCACCGTTTTGGGTCAGAATGTAAACTCTTACAACGACAACTGTACGAGCTTCGCGGAGTTAATGTACAGAGCGAGTCAGGTTAATCCGGAAATGAGAATTAGATTCTCTACTTCGCATCCCAAGGATTTCCCCAATGAATTGCTTCATGTAATCAACGAGCAGCCAAATATTTGCAACTATATCCATATCCCGGCACAATCCGGCAGCAGTGAAGTTCTAAAGAAAATGCGCCGGCCATACACAAGGGAACAATATCTCGAATTGATTGATAATATGAGGGCTTTAATCCCGGGAGTGTCGCTTTCTACAGATATCATTACCGGGTTTTGCGGCGAGACAGAAAAGCAGCATGAAGAAACCATGTCGCTGATGAAGTTCGTTCGCTACGATTTGGCCTATATGTTCGCTTATTCTGAGCGTGAACGTACACTCGCGCACAGAAAATATGAGGATGACATCCCCGAAGAAGTAAAAAAACGCAGGCTTTCGGAAATTATCAGCCAGCAAATGCACATTCAGGAAGAAAACAACGCTCTTGAATTAGGGAATCGCCATCTTGTGCTGGTGGAAGGTACAAGTAAACGTAACGAGCATCAGCTGAACGGACGAACCGACACAAACAAAATGGTGGTTTTCGATCAAGTTGACTTCCAGCACGGCGATTACGTAGAAGTTGAAATTACGGGAAATACCTCTGCTACCTTACTGGCCAAGCCGATAAGAAAAAGCTCGATTGGCGAATTTTACAGTACCGAAACTTCTGTTTTAGCTGTAGATTAAGCGAAAGAAAACAAAATGATTGTTTACACTTGTACGTTAAATAACGGCAAAAGAAAAGCTTAAATAAAGGAAACGAATTTTACTATGACTGAGAACCCAAATCAAATTCAGTCAAAATACGGCCTCATTGCTGAATCTCCTGCCATGCAGCAGGTTTTGGCAAAAGTAAGGCAGGTTGCCCCTACCAAAATAAATGTACTTCTTCGGGGCGAAAGTGGGGTCGGAAAAGACGTTATGGCTCGTGTAATTCATGGGCTCAGTGACCGTAAAGACAAAAAAATTGTGGTGGTAAACTGCGGCGCTATCCCCGAGGGTATTATTGAAAGCGAGCTATTCGGCCACGAAAAGGGCTCTTTTACCGGCGCGGAAGATAAGCGACAGGGATACTTCGAAATGGCCGACGGCGGTACCATATTTCTGGATGAAATAGGGGATACTCCCAAGAATGTTCAGGTAAAACTCCTGCGTATTCTTGAAAACGGAGAGTACTATCGCGTTGGATCAAGCGAAGTCAGAAAAACAGATGTACGCATCATTACCGCCACCAACAGGGATTTATGGAAAGATGTGCAAAGCGGCAAATTTCGCGAGGATTTATACTACCGTCTTGATACGGTAACTGTGTACATCCCCCCTCTCAGAGAGCGGCCGGAAGATATTATCCCCATTTTCAGGAAATTTGTCACCGAATTTGCAGCTAAATATGATTCTGTTTTTCAGGGATTTGCCGATGAGGCACGTCAGTTGCTCATTTCATATCGCTGGCCGGGAAACATCAGGGAATTACGTAATATTGCAGAACAGCTTGTAGTGTTGGAAAAATCACAATTCATAAAAGCGGAAACGCTTGCCAGGTATTTGAAAGGGCGACAGAAAACCGGCTCAGCAGATAATTTACCTATGCTCCATTCCGGGAGCTCTTATTCGACTGATGACCATGACCCTGAAAGAGACCGCGAATTGATGTACAGAGCGCTAATTGAGTTACGCAGTGAAATCTCTGACCTGAAAAAGATGCTTGGAACATACATTTATTCTTCCATGAAGAAAGATGGAGAGACAAATCGGCCGATAGCTTTACTCGGAGCCGGAAATCGCGACGAAATTCCAATTTCTTATGGAAGTGATATCCCCCTTGGAATAAATAAAGACAAGGATTCCCCTGTTTCGCGTGAAATTGAGC
>SLDG01000269.1 GCA_007125355.1 Balneolales bacterium
ATCTGCTGCGAGCGTTATTGTGTTATATCCACCTTCATCCAGATTTACTTCAAGTGCTGTACCCAAACGCAGTAACGTTGGTAGTGGGTCTCTTTGAGCTTCATCGGTGTACTGAATTGCCGGACCGATATTCGATAAGTTTAATCCTGCACTGAATCTTGCCGTATTATCAAAAAGTGAGAATTCATTTGATCTGTACATTGCCGCAAGGTCAACACCAACGCTTGTACCTGCTTTAGCAGTCTGACCACTAACGGCAATGTTCGGCGTAAGGCTACTATAAATGAATCGGAATCCGGTTCCTAACGACCAATTCTCGTTTAACCTGTAAGCATAGCTAAGGCCTGCTGCCAGTTCATAACTGTTAAAGCGGCCCAGTTCCGTTCCATCTTCTCCGGTTCTGATCTGTTCGCCGAGATTCAGGAAGGTTATATGGGCACCAATGGTACCAATACCGTCTATGTGTGTACGGCCAACAAGATAATCGTAGAACAAGTCGGTATTGAAGTTTGGCAGCCAGTTAGCATGTGTAAAGGATATTTGAGTGCCCTCTTCCTGGAAAGCAAGTCCTGCCGGGTTCCAGAATACAGCGGCTGCGTTATCTGCAATGGCCACACCGGCATTACCCATACCGGGAGCTCTTGAATCCGGTTCAATTTGCAAAAAGGGAACAGCGGTTATACCTACCTGTGCTATAGTTGTTACGGCAGTTAAGCCGAAAAAAACTAAACCAGTAATTAGTGCTTTTATGATTCGTTTCATTATTTTTTATTATTAATTAGGTGTTACAAAAGTGTGGGTAACGTATTATCGGATAATAACCAACCTTTCTATTTTCTCTGCGGTTTGTCGGCCATTTGGACCATCGGTTCTAACCCTTATGTGATAAAGATATGTGCCAGCTGCAAGCCTGTTTCTGTCGTCATCGCGGCCATCCCACTCGATCATAGTTAAATTGTCCTGAGCAATATCGCTGCGCCTGAGTTGTGCAACCGGCCGCCCACTAAGGGTAAATATACGAATAAAAACATCATAAGGCTGACCCATACCCATATTATGCTCAAAAGCAAAGCGGGTAAGGTTATTCATAGGGTTTGGATAGTTAAAAACGTGCCTGAGCGACAAATCTTCTCCACCGGATACAACAAAAAATATTTCTTTTTCGCCAACATTGTTAAATACATCCCAGGCACGCACCGTAAGCGAGTAGGTTCCGTCTTCTAATTCTCTTATTGGATACCGAATCTGACCTCTCGTAAAGTCGTCGAGCTCACTGGTGTAAAACTCATTGAGGATAAATGTTTGTTCGGAACCCGGCTTGTCTTCGTTTCTTAAAATCGCGATGGCCTCATGTCCAACCCCCGTACCGGTAATATTTACACCGGCTTCACTGAAAATATCTACAATCAATTCGGGTGAATTATTTACCAAAGAGCCGTTTATGAAAGTATCATCGTTGATATACGCATCTAAAGCCGGACCATCAAAAATATTTTCGGCGTCCGGATTTGTTCCATTCAGGAAAAAATTAGAGAAGGATCCCGCTGCATCCCTTATACCGGGGTTTACAGCATACACATGAATACGGGCAAGCGAGTCTGAATAAGAAATATCTTTCGGAACAATAAACTCACTTTCAAATGTACCATTTGTAATACTAACGCGACCGTTAAAGAGTACATCATTTTGAAGCATGAATCCACAATTATCGAGCCATTGACAGAATTCCTCAGGGTTTGGCAGTAACTCAAGCCTGCGTGCATCGAAGACGCGTAAATTTGCAGTTCCGTTGAAACTGGCATCTGTATTTCCATTGAAGTCCACAACATGCCCAGATACCGTAACTCTGTCGAGAGCACGTATCTGCAGGGGATTATCACTCAGGTTGGTTTCACCGCCAACCGAGGTGACTTCAATACGCCCCTGAGGAGTACCACCATCCATTGCAGGGTCGCCTAACAGTACAAATTTCCGGTTGTTTACACTTGTGGTATTCCCACTAATATCGTCAAGGTGGTAGTTTTTGGAATACATGAACATTTCGCCAAGTGTAAGATTCCTGCCACTCTCATGCCTTCTTACCATCTGACGAACCAATTGAACATGAAGGGCAAAGTTATTATCACTCACAAGACTGGTACCCGTGTAAACCACGCGAGTTGTGGTTAAAGCGGCAACGGCACCGCCATTTTGGTGTAACATCAAACGCTCTGCACCTGAAGAATCGGTATTGTCATCAAACCGTCCGAAAGAGCAGGTAGCTGTAACCAGAATAGTAGGCCTGTTTCTATTATTCAACCTCGGGATATCGGTACTTTGGAATAAACGCTGAGCAGTTAGCTGCTGCTCATTGCCATGGCCTGAGAAATGAATGCTGTGTGTCCCTGTATTAATGGCTCTGATAAAATCTTCAGTAGCCAATGGTACTCGCTGCCCTGCAGGTGTGTTTTCCACGGGATAACTAAACTGATACACCTTTCTAAGCCTTATACCGGTAGCATCTGTGTCTATAGATTCGGCAGCAACATCAGCATTGAATGTATGTAAGTCCTTATCGTTTGAGTTGCCGTTTATGGCATCATCCGCGGCAAATGTAAAGACAGACCGCCAATCACCAAAGTTATCGGGATTTTCAAACGCTTTTATTTTTTCAATTAATACCATGGCTTCAGCTACATTTTTAGCGGGAAGGCGTCCAACACCCATGTCAAGACGGTTATTTCGGTCGGTACTCAGCCAGGAACCTTCATCCTGACCCATAAAGGTGAAGAAGTCATCACTTCCGTATGTGCCCTGCCGAATAAGATTCTGTGCATCCTCGTGGCTTTGAAAGGTAAAGACCAGATTTTCAATGGGTGCATTACTTTGAATACCTTTATAGTCGAATGTAGTATTTCCGAATAAAAGCAGGTGTTTCGGCAATTGATCTTCGTTTGTACCGGCTCTGAGCCAGAGCATACGAACAAAATCTCTGATGGCTACAGGATCGGGTACGCCTCCCGAAAATTCCTGGAAGATTTGATTTTGAGTTACAATCACCGGCCTTAGTCCATTGCGTTGCGCACGGTAATCTGCAAGTTCCTGAGCCGGTTCGAGCAACAACTCATTGGTTACAATAATGTAATCAGGATAGAAATTTATGCCGTGCAGATTTTGGTTTTCAACAGCTTCGCCCGGCAGTGGAGTGTGGAATCTGGCCTTTGCCACAAATTGTCTGCCCTGACCGGCATGGTAGCGGGCAACCCAGTTTTGGCCTGATTGTTGAACGGGGATAAGAACCGGATTTACAGGATCGGTGACATCCATTACAACAGGACGCGAAGAGAATCCGGTTAGTCTGTAATCAGCCAGTGGATTTAATGTCTCGGAATCGGGAGACAGGAAAAATAACATGCCATTATTGGCTCTCAGCTCGCGTTCAGCCCTGATTCGAATAAAATCAACCCATCCCCTTGAGTCAGCTGAACCAAAACCAAAAAGCGCATCAATACGCAAAATATCATTTGGGACAGACAGATTATTCAATTGTCTGCTGATATTCCCAAATCGTGATGAGGGTCCTGTATCACCAGATAAAGCTTGTACACCGGCAATGTTTATGGAGCCGAATTCACTTCCCTCTGTTCTAAAGGTAAAGGATGAGGTAGTCAGTGCCCGTGCACCCATCCTTGCCTGAAATTCAATAGTGCTGCCCGCTACAAATCCTGCCAGAGTATCAACAAGAACCTGTTGATCTCTGAATTCCGGAGTGAATTGTTGGCCAAACCAATGGGTACCTGACCTCAGGCGGGCTTCCGGTTTAAACAGTTCTTCTTCCTTCCAGATAAAATCTCTGAACGTAGTAATTTCATAAGCCGCAGAGCCGCTTGACTGAAATGGCTGCAAACGAAGGCCGGATTCATTTCCAACCGTAATGTAAATGAAATTGTCTTTGGAGTAGGAGTGTACTTCGTGCGACCATGTTTGAGAATCGGCATCAAAAAACTCTCTGTTTACATCATTCGCATAAATAAGGAAATATTCATTCGAGTCAAATGAATTGCCGCTTCCCTCAAAAATTACCGGAATTTCCTGCCAGGATGGCCTGTCTGCTGCATTGGCTTTTGGTAACTCGAATCCGTTAGTACCCCAGAATTGTATGTTCGCTGGATTAACCGAATTAATATCAATCCCCAAATTAGAAAAGAACTCCCTGTTAAGCCGATAAATGCCATTTTTTCTTACCGGAAAACGATACCATTGTCCCGATTGCAGTGGATGATTTTGAATATCGGCGGCTTTTGCAGCGCTTTGTATAGCGTGTTCGGTCCAGGTTTCTTCCTTGAATACACGAATACGCATGCTTCTTACTACTAAATAAGAATCGCGACGATCAACATCGCGCCGGGCTACATTAATCGCGATGTTAGATTTCCATTGCTTGCGGTGCTCAAATGCGGGATGAACCTTTATAAGTGGCTCAGTGGTAGTGGGTATTGAAGATTCCTCATCGGCAGGAAACTCATTTGCAGAAATACGTGGGTTTTGTACCCTTACAACTTCCTGTTCTAAAACTCTGTAGCGGGCTTCGCCTGCATTGAAAGGAACCAACAGAAAATGCGGGGCACCAACGTTCAGGCTATCATTAACAATCAGATAATCTGTAAACTCGCTTGTATTCCGCTCAACTTTTAAATGCTGTGCATCAGCTACAGCTATTGCAACAAAACACCCAATGAAGGTGAGAGCCAAAATCCGTAAGCATGTAATGTAATGAGAGCTCAATGTTGTAATACTCGGTTTGCGAAAATATTCCGGAGTAACCGGAATTAGTGGTTATGGAAAAATTAAAACTGTATCAGATTCCGCAATAATGTAGCTCTTTGGTTGAATGGATAAAACAGAACTTTAAAAATACCCTTACTTCTTTTTAAAAGCAAGAACAGCATATTCTTTAACTCTTAACATAAATCCAGGTTCCCGTTAATTTAATTTTTTTTCAACTCCTGAATACGTTGTAAAACGGGCGGGTGCGAGTAGTTCAGGAAAACATAAAACGGATGCGGAGTCAGGTTCGAAAGGTTATCTGCCGATAATTTCTTTAACGCCTGAATCATATCATTCGGTTTTCCTGTTGTTTCGGCAGCCCAGGTATCAGCCTCAAATTCATGTTTGCGCGAGAGCATCCCGGTAAATACTGACAGGATAAAATCAACGGGTTTATACAGCAATCCAAAGAAAATCAGGCCAAGATATACAGAGGGTTCTGTTACAAAAAAGGCTTCGTACAGTGGCTTGTACTCAAGAATTATCCCCAATAAGAAGAACATTACACCGGTGTAGATTGTGCTCAGAAGCGTTCCTTTTATAATGTGTTTTTTCTTGTAATGGCCGACCTCATGTGCTACTACAGCAACAAGTTCATCAGAAGTGTGATTTTCAATGAGCGTGTCGTACAGGGCTATGCGCTTATTTTTCCCAAATCCTGTAAAAAATGCGTTGGCTTTCGCAGAACGCTTGCTTCCGTCAATAACGAATAATTGTTTCAGGGGGAAGTTTACTTTTTCGCTGTAGGCAACAATTTTGTCCCTTAATTCGCCATCTTCGAGGGGTGTAAATTTATTAAAGATGGGCATAATCCACGTTGGGGCTACGTATTGCAATCCAAGTGAAAACAGGGTTACTCCAATCCAGCCGTAAAGCCATGCCATACTGCCCAAAGCGATGAAAATGTAAATGATTCCGGCCAAAAGCGGCAGGCCGATAACAGCCCCGAGCAGCAAAGATTTAACCATATCTGTAACAAAAACCTTAGGGGTGGTTTTGTTAAAGCCAAACCGCTCTTCAATAACAAATGTACTGTAAACACTAAATGGTAAGTTTAAAAGCGTGATAGCAAGCATAATCACACTGAAGAAAATCATCCCATTCAGCACTTCCCCATATCCGTACCCTCTGATGGCTTGATCAAGCCACTCAAATCCACCTGAAAACCAGAAAACAAGTAAAATTAGCAGGCTCCAGGTGCCGGTAATCCAGCCGAATCGGGTTCTTGTTTTGGTGTATTCCTGTGATTTCGCGTATTTCTCGTCATCAAAAACATCTGAGAACTCTTCAGGGAGGTCTTTCTTGAGATGTTTGATATTCATCATCTCAGAAACCAGCCCAAGCACAAAATCAGCTGCGATAATGGCTAAGATGATTATAGCAATAGTGTTCATTTGGCGGAGATACTGATTCTTAGCAGGAGCTTTAAGCGATTATTCGCCATCTTTAACAAACACATTTTTAATTTTTGACCAAAAGCCGCCTTTTTTCTCTTCTTTTATATCCGGCATGGTGCTTTGCTGTACCTGATTAATGAGCTTGTCCTGTTTGTTAATTATTTTTTGTTTAGGACTTAATTGTTTTTCAGGTTTCTTTTTTGATCTGGGGGGGGTACCCGTTCGCTTGTTTTTACTTTGTGGTTGTGCTTTTTGCGAATCATCCTGTTTTTTTCTGGGATTTTTCCTTTTGGATGTTTTTTTCTTCGGCTTTTCGGAAGTGCTATCTTTATTTTCGTCGGCTTGTTTTTTTTGCCTGTTGGGTTTTCTCCCTCGCTTTTTAGGCTGCTTTGGTGTCTCTTTATCTTTCGATTCGTCGCCGGGCTTTTCATCTTGAGTGACCTCTGCCGGAACATCGAGCAACGGTATATAGCTGTCTACTATTTTGAAGATATCCTTCATTTTACGCATATCATTACGGGAAACAAACGTAATAGCATCACCGGTAGATTCAGCACGTGCTGTTCGGCCGATGCGATGGATGTAATCATCGGCATCGTTGGGCACATCATAATTGACGATATGCGAGATATTGTCTACATCAATACCTCTTGCCATTACATCTGTGGCGATAATTACTTTTACCTTACCGGACTTGAATCGCTCAAGAGTTTCTTCCCTGTATTTTTGCTCCTTGTCACCGTGCATGGCTTCGACCTGAGCACCTTTTTTGTTAAGAGCTCTGGTTAATTGTTCAACACCACGTTTTGTGCTGGCGAAAACAATGGCGGAGTGCCATTTTTGAGTTTCGTAAAGATGAAGCAGCAATTTTGGCTTAAGCCCGTTATCAACCTGATAACACACCTGATTGATGCCTTTGGCCGGTGCGGGCATCCCAATTTTAATGCGCTCGTACTTTCCTTTGGTAAATTCTTTGGCAAGCATCTCGATTTTCGGAGTCATCGTGGCTGAAAAAAGAAGAGATTGTCTTTCTTTTGGGAGCCTGTTTATGATGCTTCTCACATCCGGAATAAATCCCATATCGAGCATGCGGTCGGCTTCATCGAGGACCAGCATCTGGAGATTGCTGAAATCGTATGTGGTGATTTTCATTTGGTCGAGCAGGCGTCCGGGTGTGGCAACCACAATATTAACGCCATTTTTCAGGGCGCGTTCCTGTACCGCCCAGTCGCTACCGCCATATACAGTGGCGCTTGAAATACCTGTGTGATAGCCGAGGCTCCAGAATTGTTCATCAATTTGCTGGGCAAGCTCGCGTGTGGGAGCCAGAATCAAAGCCTGAATGCCGGTGCCTTTTTTCTTAAAAAGTTTATGAAGCATGGGCAGCGCAAAAGCCGCTGTTTTTCCCGATCCGGTTGCCGATGTGGCTAAAATGTCGGAGCCATTTAAAATGACCGGTACTGCCTTCTGCTGAATTTCGGTTGCTGTATCAAAACCCATATCGCGGACACCGTCAAGCACCTCCTGACACAGATTTAACTCACTAAATAACAAACTATAATTGGTTTAAGTACAAAATTTCTGAAATTGTTTCAAACTTATAATATACGCTAATTCAGGTTTATTTTCGAGTGCCGAAATTTGGAGGGATATGCAGGGTTTAATTTTGGGATGCTGGTGTTTAAGGTTTATTCGTTTATTTGTTTATTTGGAATCGAAAATGAGTTTCCCGTAAAAGTATCGTCATCCTGCCGCGTCCCGAGTATCGGGGAGCGGAGCTGCGGCATCGATGAAAAATTAACCCGAATTATTCACCAAGAAATTTTCTTGTTAGCAAGGCGAAGGGGAAAAATCAGCGGAAGGGTACCTAAGTACCCTGAGCACGATTTTTCAACTTCAACGCGGCTAACGTGGAAA
>SLDG01000261.1 GCA_007125355.1 Balneolales bacterium
AATACTTATGCAAGTGCATTTTCTATTGATGAATTAAAGCAAAGATTGCGTAGAAATACAGAAGCAAGGATGGGCATATAACATAAGTTTATTATACAACACCATTTTTTATTCAACAAAATAAATTTAGCATAATGTGAGCTAAATCTGAAATCAAATCTGAAATTGTGGATTTGTGATTAATAATCCAGGTGAATAATCCAGCTGCATAAATTTTTTATTCGTCAGGTGTAAGGTTTTTGGGTTTCGGGTATCATACTTAATAAATACTAAAAACTAAATTAGAAATTTATGAGTAAACCAAAACTCCTTACTCAAGTGAGAATCGAAATCCGCCGAAGAGGGTATAGTTATAGAACGGAACAATCTTATGTGAATTGGATCAGGCGTTTCATCTTGTTTAATAACAAAAAACATCCCTCGGAAATTACAGGTAAAGAAATTGTAAACTATTTGAATTACCTGGCTGTAAAACGAAGAGTAGCTTCATCAACCCAAAACCAGGCAGTTTGCGCTATCGTGTTTTTGTATAAACATATCCTCGACATGAAGGTGCCGGCTTTAGATAATCTAAAAAGGGCAAATAAACCTGTTAAGGTGCCGGTGGTTCTTACAGTTGAGGAGGTCAAAAACATCATCAAAAATCTCACGGGACTTCAAAAACTGATTGTAAGCTTACTCTATGGCTCTGGACTTCGCTTATCTGAATGCCTGAGATTACGTATTAAAGACCTCGATTTTGACTATAATCAAATAACTGTTCGAAGTGGTAAAGGTGATAAAGACAGGTATACAATTTTGCCCGAATCTCTCGTAACACCGCTTAAAAATCATGTCAAAAGAGTTAAGCAGTTACACTTAAAAGATTTGAAAAATGGTTTGGGTATTACAATGTTGCCCAATGCGCTCAGTATGAAATATCCAAATGCAAAAAAAGAATTCCGATGGCAATATCTTTTCCCGTCAGATAGCATATCTAAAGAACCAAGAACAGGTTTAAGACATCGTTATCATGTTTCAACTTCGTTTGTTTCTCGTCATTTAAAAACGGCAGTACGAAAATCAGATTGTAATAAGCAGGTTACTTCTCACACATTCCGGCATTCTTTTGCCACACATTTGCTGCAGGCGGGGTACGATATCCGGACTGTGCAGGAGCTTTTGGGACATAAAGATGTTGCCACAACAATGATATACACACATGTTCTGAAAATGGGCGGCCATGCGGTAAAAAGCCCGGCGGATACTTTATAAAATCTATAGCTTCGCCTGGTCAGTCCCATAATCGGGGATGACAGGCTTTATTCCCCGATTTGTTTTATTGAAAATTGAGCTTCGGGTGCGTTTATAAATACGGTGTAACAAACTTTTAGCAATAAAGTAAAAATGGATAAAAACTGCAAGTCGTAAGTGAAGTAGATGCAGTATTTTTTAATTGTGGAAGCATTTTAATGGTTGCACGCGGATTTCGCGGATGTTCGCAGATATTTTAAAAATCAGTGAATATCAGCCCAATCAGTAAAATCAGCGTTCTATCCCCGCTGAAATCAATTATTGATCTGTATGTTGAAGGCGTTGGTTACGCCGGTGAGGCGGTAGTGGTTGGTACCGGCTTTTATGATGCCGGGAGTGATGTGCTCCGTGAAATCAACAGTTTTGTTGATGGTATCGCTTCTGAGTATGTTGCGTGCAGTCAGGTCAACTACGAAAGCGCTGCGCACCGTCATGGTTTGCTCACGGTTATTGCGCGAACCGGTAAGGGTAACAACCACATTGTCATCGGGTTCATATTTGGCGAGAATGATTCGGTTATTTTGTCGCAGGAATGCATTTGCGAGCCTCTCGCCCGAAGTAATATCGTACGTTTCCGCTCTATGACCAGAAAACCAGGTGATGGTCCCTATATCCGGCTGTATGTAAAATCCGGCGTTTTCGAACGGCGCTTCGGTTTCATCAATGACTGTGCCATCATTCGATAATCGCTGTAAAGTTACGGTCTCATTTGCATCTCGTTTTACTGCGAAAATCTCACTACCGTAATCAGAAACGGCCACTTGCAGCAATTCGCGTTCAAAGTCTTGGTTGAGTGTACTCAGCTCAGCATCCGGATCAAGACGGCTGATGCGGGATGAAAATCCACTATCACCTACAATTCTGGGGATATACACATACGTGTAGATGCCATTCGGGGATGCCGCGAGCCTGCTGATAGTCTGTGCCTGTAAATTACCGGCGATTAAATTTGCAGCACCACCGCCGTCAAACCTGTGCCTGAATAGCGTAAAGCTGACGATATTATCTCTTAAAACCACCGACCCCCGCGCCAGCATAAACAGCTTTATGGATGGGTCTTCGGGATCGACATCCGGCAAGTTGGTATAAAGCGCGATTTTTTCGCCCTCAAAATTGTAAATCTCAATAGTGGGGGCATCATTCAATATCAACACTCCAAGATGACGGCCATCCGGCGAAATATCAAAACTGAATACATCTCTCAGCGTAATATCCTGCCTGATTAAGTTTAGTGTGAAGCCCTCCGACAGAATATCCCACGTTTTCCCCTCAGGACCCGCAAACGAAAACGTTTCGCCGCTGTTTTGGGATACTACAGGCGAGATGCGGACATCCTGCGCATTTACAAAATGGAAAGGACAGAGGATTAAAAAAAGAGCAAGCGCTAAAAATGGTTTCATTATCGAAAATTTATAAAAGTTTTTAGGATGACATAAGAAACGAATACATCCACATTTTCGCAAGAAGGGTTTGTGGAGGGATTTAAGGGTTTAGAAGTTTAGGGGTTTAGTTGTTTAGCTGTTTAGTTGTTTATTCGTTTATTTGAACTTAAAGGCATCGTCATCCTGCCGTGTCCCGCATTCATCGGGGAGCGCTGCTGCAGCCTTGTTTGTTTACAGGGAATCGATGACTTTCCGCAGCGTAGTCGAAGGATTGGCTGAACTACCGCGATTCCTTTTAAAAATAATCAAACTCAGTCCTAAAAGTGTTGTTTGGTAAAAAACAATAGTGTTGTTTAGTAAACAATAAAATTGTGTGCAATAGACAACGGGCTGGTTAATGTAAACTCCATATTTTTTTGTTCGAGATACTCATATTTACCAAGTCAACTTTGGGAGATTTCTCGGGTAAACTTCGCCGAAACAAGTTCTGAATCTTCAAAACAAAGCTTTAGGTCTTGGCAATAATTTACCCTCGAAATGACACTTTCAGCTTTGAGCTTTCAGCTCCCCCAACCCCTAAACCTCTCAAACCCTAAACCCAAAAAATCACTCATAAAACGTATCCCTGAAAGCAAATTCCCCGGCTACGTTGCCTTTGAAGCTCAGGAGCCATCCCCGCAAAAATCCCAAACCGTAGCCACAGAGTTGCACAAAACTGCTGAATACCGCCGTTAAGGCAACCGATAATGATTTAGTGAGGAATAATGCGTGGATAAACCAGCTTAACATCACAAAAAACAAAGGAATCAGCGCATAGAACGAGTAGAAACCCAGCAAAATGGAGAACAGCGTGAACACAGCAAAAAAGGAGGGAAGCGTGTGGATGACCCTGAGTGTGCCGGGATGCAATTCTTCCAGTACAATCCGCGCCATACCGGAGTTGAACACCTGCTTAAAAAACGCCCTGAGTCCGCTTCTTCTGCGGTGGATGACACAGGCTTCATCAATGTAGGCTGAAGTGTAGCCCATTTCAAGCAGGCGCATGCTAAAATCGAGGTCTTCACCGAAACGCAGGTTTTTAAATCCCCCTGATTTTAAAAACGCCTCTTTTCTTACGCCCATATTAAACGTACGGGGATAAAATAAATCCGCCCGCTTTTTGCCGCCTCTTATACCTCCAGTGGTAAGTACTGATGTCATGGCATAGTTGATACCTTTTTGCAGCGTGCTGAAATTTTCGGCCTCTCTGTCAGGGCCGCCAAAGAAATCAGTATCGGTATGCTCATCCAAAAACTTTTGAACTGTGGCAAAATATTCCTCCGGAATTTCACAGTCGGAGTCGAAGAATAACAGCCAATCGTGTTTGGCGTGTTCCGCGCCTTTGTTTCTTGCCAGGGCAGGGCCGGTGTTTTTCTGCTGGATGTAAGTCAGGGGGATGTCATCCCGGTATTTCTCCACCACTTTTTCTGATGTGGATGAGGATCCATCTTCGACTACAACTACTTCAAAATTCTTGTTCAACTGACCACAAAGGCTTTCCAAAAGAGCATCCAGTTCATCCGGACGGTTATACACTGGTATGATTACGGAAAAACCCATCAGCTTTTGTTTCGAAGTCGTTTTAGTTGTCGTTTAAATCGTGGTGAGGATAAAATTATTGATCTTGAAAGACCTGTCAGGTTTTCACTTAAAGTTAAAATACTATATCCAATATCAATAAAACCTGACAGGTCTTCGTAATTGCTATATCAATAAGGAATTAGCCCGGTTTATTTACCAAAGCCTGCCCCGACTAATTCGGGTTAGTAAAGTACACCGGCAATGGTCGCGGTCATCATATTGGCAAGTGTTCCGGCAATTACAGCGGTGATGCCAAAACGAGCCAAATCAGATTTTCGATTTGGAGCTAATCCCCCAATACCACCAATCTGAATGGCGATGGATGAAAAATTGGCGAAACCGCAAAGCGCGAATGTAGCCATGAAAATGGTTCTTTCTTCCAGCGTACCCGCAAGTACAAACTGGGAGAGGTCAATGAAGGCAATGAACTCCGTTAGTACAATTTTAGTCCCAATCATAGAGCCTACATCTACGGCATCTACCCAGGGGACGCCAATTATGAATGCCAGCGGGGCAAAAATGTATCCTAAAAGTCCCTGAATGGTCAGCTCAAAGCCGTCAGAAATGTGGTTAAGTCCGGTTAAATCCCCAAACCAACCTAAAAAATGATTCATCAATGCTAAAATAGCGATGAACGCGAGTAGCATAGCGCCCACATTAAGGGCAAGTTTTAATCCCTCTGTAGCACCGGAAGAAGCAGCCTCGATACCATTGGCATCTACCTTCTCCACGCTGATTTTAACCTCACCGCGTGTTACCGGCTCTTTAGTTTCGGGATACAGGATTTTTGCAATTACAAGCGCGGCGGGTGCGGCCATAAGCGAGGCACCAAGCAGCTGCTCGGCAAATAACTGCCGGCCGACTTCAAGAGCAAGGTCGTTTGCCTGAGCGTACGAATCTCCCAACATTTGAATGTACGCTGCCATAATACCACCGGCAATTGTAGCCATACCACCGGTCATTACCGCCAAAAGCTCAGATTGCGTCATTTTTTCGATGTACGGCTTAATAACGAGCGGCGCCTCGGTTTGACCGACGAAAATATTGGCAATTACAGAAAGAGACTCCGCACCGGAAGTCCCCATAAGTTTCTGCATTCCGGTAGCCATAATCTTTACGACAAATTGCAATACGCCATAGTGATATAGGATGGTTGTGATGGAAGCAAAGAAAACGATGGTTGGCAGTACCTGAAAAGCGAAGAAAAAGCCAAGGCTGCCCTCCATACCCGGCCCTCTGGCAAGGTCACCGAAAATAAATTCGGCTCCGGCCGTGGTAAAGTCGAGTACTAACACGAAGAAGGAAGAGACAAAGCTGAAGAATTCTTTTGGCCAGCCAAGGGGAGAAAACCATTCGGCCATATTGGCTCCCTTTAGAATAAAAATAGCCAGTGTGAGCTGAATGCTTAATCCAATAGCAACAAGCCGCCAGCTGACTGCTCTGCGGTTTTTACTGAAAAGCAATGCCAGCCCCAGGATACAGGCCATTCCGATGATACCTCTGATTAACTCTTCCATATATATTTAATTAGATTTTTCTTTTTTCTCGGTTGATTCGTTTTCTTCCGTGTTCTGTTCGTTATTGAACGGCTTAATTGGCCTGCCTCTGCGGGTGTCTGAAGGTGGGCGGAAACAGTGCCTTGAGCGGGGTTCATAGGCGTCTTTTTCGCCAACCAGAATGCGGTCTTTACTTTCGGTAACACGTTGCGAGAAATTCGCGATATGTCCGCTTTCGGCACAGATAGCGTGCAGTTTGGTTACGTATTCGGCTACAGCCAGCAGGTGGGGCATAGGCTCAAAAGGCTTGCCGAGATAATCCATATCCAAACCGGCTACAATAACACGTTTGCCATCGTTGGCAAGCGAATTGGCGACATCTACAAGGCGGTTGTCGAAAAACTGAGCCTCGTCTATACAAACGACTTCGGCATTGCCGGTCATAAGCACAATTTGGTCTGCGGTCGATGCCACAACACCCGGCAGAGCTACCCGGTTATGCGAAACAACCATCTCTTCATCGTAGCGTTTATCAATGGCAGGTTTAACAATAACAACACGCTGACCCGCAATCTGAGCCCGCCTGGCACGTCGAATCAACTCCTCGGTTTTTCCACTAAACATCCCCCCGCATATAACTTCAATCCAGCCGATTTTGCCGCGGAGTATGGTTGGTTCAGTAAACATGTAGTGTATTCATGAATAAAATAGAAAGAAAATTTGATGACGGGTAAAATGGGATTTACGGCGATAATAATCAATCGCAATTGCGTAATTAGTTTTTATAGTTTTTGGGGTGGAAGGTTTAGAGGTTTAGGGGTTGAGAAGTTTAGGGGTTGGGGGAGCTGAAAGATCAAAGCTCAAAGCTGAAAGTGTCATTTCGAGGGGAGATTGGTGCTATGATTGAAATTGTTAATAAATTCATCATCACTCTAATAATCAAAGCATACCCGAGAAATCTCCCAAAGTTGATCTAGCTACAGGTAGGGTCACGCGGATTTCGCGGATTTGCGCAGAATAAGGCAGTTGGCGTCACAGTCTGTCATAATCTTCAGGTTCAGCATCCGGAACTTTTTTCAAAAGCTCTTCAAAAGTTTTACGGTTTCCTTTTTTTGCTCGTTCCTCCAAATAATCAGCTGTCATTAGTGAGGAAACCTTTTCACTCACTGCTAAAGTGATAAATTGATTCATGGAGACACCATCTTTTTGGGCCATTTCTTTTAATCTTTTGTGAAGGGATTCAGGGAGTCGAATGCTTAGTGTACTCATTTTATCACCTCGATTATTTCTAAAAATTCTTTTGCAGTTACAGGTTTAATACCAAATTTTCCAACGCCGGTAAAATCGCGAATGTTGTAAGTAACGATATATTTAGAATTAGATTGAACAGTGCAGTTAAAAGAACAACGAAAATGGACAAATGCTTCATTTTATAGAGATTTTGGGAAATGGTTAAATCTCGTTTGCCAATTCTAAAACTTCATGTACAATTTTTGGTGAAACTCTAAAATTTGTTGATTGGATTTCATCTAATACAATTTTAACTGTTGAAATATACCCCTTTTTCTTAGCAAGTAGTAATATCCCAAGAGTACCTGTAATATTTAACCCCATTCTTTTGGCAATTTTTCTTCCTTTTATTTCATCGATAATCAACAATGCCTCTTCAAGCTGGGTGGCTAACGCAATTGCAGATGCTTCACCTGCATCGAGAATATTTAATAGTCCTTTTTGCAACGCTGATTCAGAATTATGAATTTCTACCCACTCCGGAACTATAGAATTGAATTCTTGAGAAATGACATCTGTAATGTGAACGATTCCGAAAAGGTGCTTAAGCAATTCAAGTCGATTTATTTTCTTGAAAAGAATAAGGCAACTAGCGTCACAGACTATATTTTTCGGCATTTTTTATGTCGTCATCAAGTTCGTCCGGATCGTGATTGATCAAAGCAACACCATAATCAGCCAACAATTCCATAAAGGTTTGTTTCGAATAGCCGGCTAAAGAGGCTGCCTGCCCAAGTGAAAGCCTCCCGGTTTCATAAAGCTTTGAAGCAAGAGCCATTTTTACTTCAATATCACTGAGGCCTAAAGTGTCTGGTATGTCTATATTCAATGTTTTCATAAACGTAATTTACTCATTTTGAATGATAACCAAAACTCAGGTAAATACAATTTCGTAAAGAGTGTGAAACGTTCTTGAATTTTAAAGCAATGACATTACCAAATAATCAACATTGTAAATTCTAATAATATCATTATATTAAGAAATAGCCGTAATACAGTTGTTCTATCTCGTTA
>SLDG01000344.1 GCA_007125355.1 Balneolales bacterium
TCGCTCCTTTAACATACTGACCACAGGGTAGAAAACAGTAGAAAAAAATGTCACAATTCAGATACATAGGAACCACACTCAACGGACGCCAGGTTTTGGCAGAGTTTGAAGCTTCGGGAGTAAAAGAAGCCAAGGCGAAAGCCGACAAATTCAGCAGAGCCAGGGCGTTGGAGTTTAAAGCGCTTGAGGAAAAAGTGGTTTGGCAGTATAAGGCGCGCAAGAACGGCAGCGGCTGGGTTGAAGGCGAGCAGGAAGCATTTTCACATGCAGACCTTGAAAAAGCACTAAACAAACACGGTTTCTCCGATATTAAAATTAACCGCAAGCGCGTACTCTGGAAGGCCAGAGTACCAATGGCCGAAGTAGTAAACTTCATCAGGTTATCAGCCGATTTACTTCGCCAGAAACTCCCTTATGATGAAATCCTTACACTGTTGCTTGAAGATACCACTAACAACAGGATGAGAGAAATCATCAAGCAAATTCAAAAAGATTTGCGTGATGGTAAAGAGGGCAGAGAAGTTTACAGCAAACACAAAGACGTTTTCGGTGAGTTCGCGGCTTACATGCTGGGTGTTGCTACAACCTCCGGTAATATTGCCGAGATATTTGAAAGTACAGCTGCTTTCCTTGAAAGAGATGCCGCTTTCAAGAAAAACCTCCGCCGATCATTAATGATGCCTACCATTACCATTATTGCAATTATTGGTGTGGTACTTTTTTATGTAGGTTATATTTTCCCGGCTACAGCGGAAATGTTCCTTCGTTTTGATATTGACCTGCCACCTATGACCGCCGCAACGCTTGAAATGAGCTATTGGCTGGCTGACTGGTGGTTGGTTATTACTTCAATTTCTGTAGCTGTTATTGGCGGCGCGGTAATTTACCTGAATTCAAAACAGGGTAAGCTTATGTTTGACCGCTATATCATAAAAGCTCCGCTAATTGGCGACCTCTTTCATAAATCCAGTATAGAAATTTTCGCACGTGTTTTTTATACCCTCTACAGTGGCTCAGGCCAGAACATAGAGGTTATAAGAATTGCGTCTGAAGCATGCCGTAACACCTGGATGGAAAAGCAAATCAAAGAAGTAGCTATCAGAATGATGCTTGAAGACGGTAAAGGCTTGGTTGAGTCTCTGGAGGCCAGCGAAGTATTTACACATACCGCACTCAGCCGGTTCAAGCTCGGTGCCGAATCAGGTTCATTGAAAGGCAACGCGCTTCAGCTGGCGCAGTACTACGAAACACAAACAAAATATAAGATGGAATCCTTAATCGATTCCATTAATCTGGCCATCAACATGTTCATTATGGTGGCACTTATAGCCATAACCATAGTGTCTTCTGAGGCGGCTATTATTAAACCAAAAACAACATTCTAAAACATTATGTTAGCCACAAGCAGTGTAAAGCGAAGAATTGGTGAACTTCTTGTTCAAAGAGGTATCATTTCTGAAGAAACGCTTGAGAGCGCTCTAAAGGCTATAGAACGTGAACCGGAGGCAGTTCGTCGCAGGCTGCCTTCTGTTTTAATTGATGATTTTGGCGTAGATGCGCAAACTGTTATGAGCCAAATAGCAGATTTTTATGCATTTAAAGAAGTCGGTTTAGGCGATGATTACAAAAGGCCCGAACGTTTAGAAACCATTAGCCAACTCAAAGAGTCCTTTTCTGAATCCTTATTTGAAGATTTAGTACATATTAAAGCGATTCCTTATGAGTCGACAAAAAATAGTTTATTGATTGCTACAGCAGACCCCACCGAGCCTGTACTATTCGATATTTTGGCTAAACTACCTTACAGGCATACTGAAATAGCATATTTGCCCGATGAAAAAGTGAAATTCATTATCAGCCAGATTTACGAACAAAAAAATGAATTTCTGGATCTTCTGGAAGAGTTTTCGCATGAAACAGCAGACATAGATGAAGAATTAGATCAGCAGGAAATTGATGAAGCTGCTATCGACGCGGAAATTAATCAGAGCATGCTCAATTCACTGGTTGAAGGCATGTTGGTTGAGGCTGTTCGTAAGGAAGTCAGTGATATACACGTAATACCAATAGACAAAAAACAGTCTGACATTTATTTCAGAGTAGATGGAAAATTGACACTGTGGTTGAAGCAAACCAACATCAGGCCGGAAGCATTAACTGCGGTTATAAAAGATAAAACAAGAAATGTTGACCGTTTTGAGCGTGACAGTTCGCAAGATGGCTTTATTCAAAGAAACGTAGACGGCCATCAGATTCGATACAGGGTTTCTATCATACCGATGGTCGGCGGAGATTTCGACCGGAAATTCGAATCTGTGGTAATTCGTATTCTGGATGACAGAAAAGTAATTACAGATATGGAAAAGTTAGGCCTGCAAGATCATGCAAGGTCTGTTTTTCAAAAATCAATCACAAAACCTTCCGGTATAGTAATTATCACAGGGCCTACGGGTAGTGGTAAATCAACAACACTTGTAGCCGCACTTTATTCCGTAATTGATCCTACCGTAAATGTTTTAACAGTAGAAGAACCGGTAGAATATCTGATTCGCGGTGCAAGACAGCTGAAAATCGGTGATAAAATGACATTTGATCAGGCGCTCAGGGGTATTTTGCGACATGACCCTGACATTGTACTTGTCGGTGAGATTCGTGACCTGAAAACAGCAGAAATCGCTATGAAACTTGCCAATACGGGCCACCTTACATTTTCTACACTTCACACTAATGATGCTCCGAGCGCGGTATCCCGTTTATACAAAATGGGTGTGGAGCCTTTCCTGATTGCAAACTCTATAAACATGGTAATGGCACAGCGCTTAATTCGCCGTTTATGCAACTATTGTAAAAAGCCGGATCCGAGTTTTAAACGCGAACTGGCAAAAGGTGTTGGATTTACGGACGAAGAAATTGAAAACCTTACTCCCTACAAAGCATGTGGTTGCTCGAAATGCCATAATGGTTTTAAAGGCAGAATGGCCATTCACGAGGCACTCTACTTCGACAGGGAAATCAAGGAAATTATTTTTAATGCAGGAAATAACATTGATGAAGAAAAAATCCGAAGAGTAGCGATAAAGAATGGAATGCTTACGCTTCGTGCGTCGGGCAGAGAGCGTATTAAAGACGGCCATACGACAATTAACGAAGTATTAGCAGCTACTATAGATGAATAAGGAGTTAAAACTATGAATGACTACTCACATATTATCTACGTTTTAGGAGCAATGATTCTGTTTGGAACATTTGCGCTGCATACAAACCATAGTATGGTAAGTAATGAAAAACGAGCTTTCCTGAATGCCGTGCAGTCAGAAGCTGTAGATTTGGGTGAAACTGTCATAAGGCAAAGCATGATATTGCCCTTCGATTTAAACACAATTGATGAGCCGTTGCCGAATATGGATCCTTCGCACCTGAGGCCTTTTTCTTCATTTGGTTTACCAGAAGGGCATACCAAGCCACGTGTATTCGATGACTACCACAACTTCGATTGGGTCTTGAGTGGTATTTATGGGGATTTTCACATTAGCAGCATAGTTACGTATGCAGATAACTCAAGCCCGCCACAACCTGTTGCACACAAGACACTTAGGAAAATGCTTGTGGTAACAATAGATCACGAATCACTTGACACACCATTAACACTACGATATCTCAGAAGCTATCACTGATCAAATAAATCATGGAAACTAACATATCATATAAAGACAGCGTATTCAGTGATTTTTCAAAAATCACACCACAGGTCTTTAAGAATTTTAGCCCGGAAGATCTCAGGGGAATACTTTCTGCAGGCCGCTACGAGGAGCTTGATGCGAACGTGAGGTTGAGTGGCGATAACGGAAAAAAATCATTAGAGGGTTATCTCATTTTAGAAGGAAGTTTGGCTGCTTACAGAAATGGTATGATTATAGAAGAATATAAACCCGGGGATTTCATCGGAGTGGCATTTCTTCATAGCCGTGCTCTCATCGAATGCGACCTTAAGACAACAGAGCCGGTTCGGTTGCTGGCATTCGACAGAGAGCAAACATTGTATTTCTTTAGGGACAAACCTGAGAAACTTTTAAAGATATTCACAATTAATGTAGTAGAGGCACAACAGAAGCATATTTGTTCACTCTATAAAAGAATTAGCAGCCTGATGCAAATAACCGACATAGACTAATGAAATTCAGCCTTGTCATATCATCCATCATTGCAGGAATCATCTGGATATCGGTACTTCAGTTTACCAATAACGTGTTCATGAGTTCCGGGAAACTGACACTTAAAGATCAGGCAATTGTAAGAACTGAAGCTTTGGTGCAGGTTCTAAATCTTGATCTTAACAGGATTGGTTTTGGTGTGGCGAGTAACGGAATCATTCAGGCAGACAGCACAAGTATCACATTCGAATCAGATTTTTTCAATAAAGGAACCATAAACACCATCTCCTGGCAATTCGAGAAGGATACTGAAAATGGCAGCTATGCAGCTAAAAGGTTAGTAGATAGTACCCAAACAGATTATATGGAAGGAATAAGGGAATTTCGCTTCGGGTATTTGAATCAAAATATGCAAACAACAGAACAGGTTGGCGAAATAAGACATATACAGATTTTCATCCTAAACGAATCAACTTCAGGGTTTAACAGAGTTTCTGAGCGACATGGAATTTACAGGGTAATCAGCCCAAGAAATATTTCACCGGTACAACAGGAGGATAACTCATGAGTAAAGCATTCTTGATAATGATTACCGGCATTTTTGTGATAATTGGTGGAGTACAGTTAGCACTTCAAAACAGGTTATTTTCATCAGATTTCGGTGTTTCTGAAAAAGCATGGCGTACAGCTGCTTATACAAACGCATCAAGCGCGATAGAAGCTGTGGCTCAAAAAATCGTACTTAATCCGGGTTGGGCTACTACAGGAGAAACGTACGTTGGCCACTTTCCCGAGGGTTTGGCAGAGGTTTCTGTAACTCAATCCGGCAGTTTCATTACTCTGAATGCTATTTCTGAAGTAGAATCTGAACAAGTTCAAATTGAGGCCATTTACCGATGGACAACAGATGCATTTATGCCGGTAGCTGCATCCTCTATGGGAATATACAGTAACAATCTGAACTTTAATATATCCGGATCTGCCTTTTCCATTAGCGGTTATGATTACCTGACAGATGGTACTATTAACCCGGATGGGACGCCGGTAGCCGGGATGAGTTTTAACAGCCAGACAAGTTTGGATGTTGTTTTGGCAGAATTAAACAGAAATCAACAGAATAATATTACCGGTACCGGTGGCAGTCCCAGCCTTGAATTGATTGATTATAACAATAGTGAATTCGAGCAGGTAGTTCAGTTATTGGTTAACCAGGCAGACTACATTTATGATTTCGATTTTACCGCACATGGTGCTGGATCTCTTGGTACCCCGGAATCCCCAAAAATTATTGTAGTAGACGGAACACTTGAGGTAAGTAATGCAACCGGAGCCGGAGTACTTATAATTCGCGAGAACGGCCAGCTTGATGTAAGAGGTAATCTGGATCACTACGAGGGACTCATAATAGTTCAGGGTATAGCAAGACTGGTACGCGGAAATATAAAAGTTTACGGAAGTATGTTATTCGGGGGATTAGACCCTGAACTTGAAATTGATATTGACTTGAGAGGCAATGTACATATAGCCTATTCGAGTCAGGCATTAAACAATATAGAAGCAAAATTGTCTGGCCGTTTTGATGGCCACATGATGCTTCTTGGTATCTATCAATAATTAGAATGAAAGTAAAGGTACACTGAAAGGATATTCAATATGTCAGTCAGCCAAACATTATTAGCAGTAGGAGCCATTTTGATACTAATGAATGTAACAATGACATTGAACCGCTCTTATGTTCTGGCTATTTCAGATACTATTGAATTACAAAACGATATTGAAGCCATTCAGTTTGCGCAGGCGCTTTCTGAGTCTGTGTTCAGCTTAGGGAATAACCCTAATGCAATGGTGCAACACTTTGGCCAGTTTAACGATATCAATGAACCGGCAAACCGAATAGAATTCACCACTGCTTTGGGAAATACTCTATATGCAGCATTGGATATTTCCGATGAAATAACTCTCACACATGGTGTAACCGGCCGGATTGTAACAATAACGGTTTATTCTGAAGATGCAGGCCAGTTTGAGTTGAGAGCACAAAATATAATTAGCGTAAATCAGAGGTAAATAAAATGAGTAACTTGTTCGATTTAGTTTTTCCATCCATTATAGTAGGTATGTTGCTAACTCTGATACTCGGCATTCAATTTATGATGGTAGAGTCTTCTGTTGAGACAAGAGTAACCCAAGATTTGCAGGGTTTTGCCGATATTGCTGTACAAGTAGTTGACAATGAAGTGAGAAGCCTCAATCAAATTGTTGAACTCACAGATTCTACACTCATATACAGCAATACGCAAGGGCATCAGGTTGCAATAATAAGAGAAAATGCCGATCTGAAAGTACTTAAAACAGCAAATGGAGATACGGTTTCTGTAAATAAGCACGCCCTGCGGTTAGAGAATGTATCATTCGAAACTGTAACGGTTACCGGCCTTGATGATGTAATTCTAAGAGTCCGAGTAATTACTACCAGCACTGCTTCTATGGAGGTTGGCAATCGTACGCACAGGCACAGAGCCTTTGCGCACAAAGATATTTATCTTAGAAACCTGAACTTGTGAGTATGGGAGGATGAAAAATGGGTAAATATGCTTTAATACTGGTTCTATCGCTCTTCTTCTCAATTTTTGCTTACAATTGGGGGATAAATAATACTAAATGGACATCAGAAGTTAGAAATACAGAATCGTTTAACAGAGGCCAGGCTAAGAATATAGCACAAAGCGCGGCTCAAGTTACTGTTGCAAAAATAATGAGTTCTGGTGATCAGGAGTTAAATCCCCAAGCCGGACAAACAATTTTCTTTCCTTCAGCAAATGAATTTTTAACCTGGAATGACTTGCAGGGTGAATACAGAATACAGGTTACAAATCATGCCGATACCTTACTTGTAGCACAAACTATTGGAAGATTTGGCGGAGTTGAGTATCCTGTGGAAATTACGTTAGCTTTAGCCGGCTCCGGTACTATGTGGCAGCCCGATTTCCCGCTGGCAGTTCATGCAGGCTCAAGTATTGAATTAAATGGAAGTGCCAGAATTGAGGGAACTGCAGGTACAAATTCTGTTGCAGCCAATTCAGTTAGAATAAACAGCTGGGCATGGCCAAATGCAATTGATGGTGATTTATATATTGGCCCCGGTGGTAACCCCTCTTCTGTAATTACGAGTCCTAACCCTAACAGCGTAGGCGGGGATGTTAAAATCATGGCAACTGAGCTGAGTTATCCTATGCCTGATTTTCCACAAATTCCATCTACAACTGAGACTACCGGCAGTATTCAGTTGGGTGGCAATTCGTCGCTAACGTTAATGCCTGAGGATTTTTCCGGAAAATTCATCCCTGAAATGAGAATACAGAGTAATACGCACCTTACTATAAACACCAGCGGTCAGGATTTAAATCTTGTGGTTGGTTCTCTCGATGTACAGCAGGGCCATATTCATATTCAAGGTGGTGGCTCAGTAAACTTTTATGTGATGGATCAATTCAATCTCGGTGGTAGCAGCAGAATTAACGAGCATGGCGATGTAGACCAGGCGTTTATATTCTATCAGGGTACGCAGTCAATATCGCTTGCAGGAAATACGAGACTAAACGGCGGAATTTTCGCGGAAACTGCATCTATATCTCTTGGTGGCTCAAACGGGCTAATCGGACACCTCATTACTGGTGGCAGTCAGGTATCAATAACCGGTAACGCGAGTGCACACAGCAGAGTTGTCTACGCGCCTAATGCTACGGTAACATTAACCGGTTCGGGCAGTGTTACCGGTGCCATTGTGGCTTCAGATTTTGTAGGGAGTGGTAACCCAAGGGTATTTTTTACAGATGAGTTTAACTCAGATTTACCACCTTTAGATACTTCAGGTGGCAGCGGTCCGGGAGAGCCAATTATACTCTCATGGAATTAGAAGGTAGAA
>SLDG01000355.1 GCA_007125355.1 Balneolales bacterium
CTCTATCGCTCGATTGATAATGGCAGAAGCTGGGATCAAATTGACCGAAACCAAAATCCTGAAGCCGGGCCGGGGCCAATCCCCCTTGCAGAATTCGACAAGGATGAAGACGGCATCCAATACTTTTTTGTTGATGAGGATGTGAGAGAAGGCTTTGATTATTGGTACAGCCTAACCGCGTACGATTCAGGTATCCCCGAAGTTGGCTCGCTTGAATCACCTATCGGTAATACAGATGATGAACCCAATATTGCGGTAGTTCGTCCGCATCCGGTGGCTTCAGACTGGGTTGCATCTACAGCTGTTTTGGCTGACCACGTAAATGGTGAGGCAACAGATTCGGTCTTCCTGCAAATTTTTGATCCGCTTAGCACCGAATTCGGAGATTACGAAGTGCGTTTCCGCAGGGTTTCAAGGCCGTTAACCACCATACTTACTTCTGTTGAGAGCCACGTTTTAGACCTCAGCCTTGTAGATCCCACCATATTCACCGTTAGTTGGTCGGCACCCGATGTGTTTTCAGTGAGAAACGAAAACGCCGGAAGAAACAGGATTCTGAATCAACCTTATGAGCCGGGGGTAACGTATGAAATCCCGCAGGATGGCATTGCTTTTACGTTTACCGAGAATTCCGATGACCCCGAATTAAGGCCTCAGGCCGGGGATCAGCTTCAGATTCTGATGGGCGTGGAAGTCCTGCGAACCGATCACAACGATATTGTGCTTCCGTTACAGCGTTATCAGCGGGATCTTACATATGTCACTAAAGACGGCGTGGGTATCACCCTGAAACATAATCCATTTACCGTAAACAGGAGCAGCAACCGGATACAGATTGAGATAGAAAATATAGCCTACGCGGCCCTGCAAGATGATTTGTACGATGGAGTTATCACTTCCGTAACATCAGACAGCATTACAGTTGACATAACCCGACAGGCTACGAATACTACAACCACGTACACCATTGCCAATGGCGGTGTGATTGATCTGTTGAGGTTCGAAGTAATACTTACGCTTGATACATCTAACGGCGCTTCGTTAGAGGGTGGCACATTCAGTATTGGCGTGGCCAGAGTGACGAACCCGACAGAACGTGATGTGTACCGATACAGAAAAGAATCTGGCACTACAGCAAGTGAAACCCCTGAAGATGTGTTGTCCAGAATTAATGTGGTACCAAATCCGTATATGGTTGCCAACAGATGGGAGCGTGACATCAGCTTGCAGCAACGTGAGCCGGAAAGGCAAATCAGATTCAGAAATCTGCCGAACCGTTGCACCATCCACATTTTTACGATGGCAGGCGAGCGCGTTAAAACCCTGCATAAAAACGACACAAGCGGGGTAATCAGCTGGGATTTAAGAACAGAAAGCGGCCGTGAAATTGCGCCGGGTATCTACATTTACAAAGTCACCAGCGATATTGGTAATCACACAAGCCGTTTTGCGGTAATCAAATAGGAGAAAAAAACATGAGAACGATTATTGCCATATTTATAGTCCTTTTGTTTTCCGCTGATCCGGTTATCGCGCAATCTGTGAACGCGGGGACTTCAGGTGCACAGTTTTTGAAGATTAATGCCGGCGCAAGAGCCGAAGCCCTTGGCGGCGCTTATGTGGGGCTTGCAGATGATGCCTCAGCCGTTTTCTGGAATCCGGCAGGTATCGCGTGGGTCGACAGAAACTCGGCTACGTTCACCAATATTCAATGGTGGACGGGTATAGACATCAATCAATTTGGTGGAGCTGTTACGGTTGACCACCTCGGAACCTTTGGGATAAGCGTAATTAATCTCTCGGTTCCCGAACAGGAGATTACCACCGTTGAAGAACCCGACGGCACCGGACGCTTTTTTGATGCGACCGACCTGATGATTGGTGTGACCTACGCCCGACGGCTCCTTGCTGAGTTTTCTGTAGGGATTACCGCCAAATATGTACATCAACGAATTTGGAACCAAAGTGCGCAAACCATCGCTTTTGATATTGGAACACAGTATCGGTTTGGCTTCCGAAATCTCACTCTCGGCATGACCGTCCATAATTTCGGTCCCGACATGATGTATGGAGGCCGGGACTTGGAAGATTTCGCTGCCGAAGATCCGGATTTTCCCGGCAGCAGAAGGCCGCTAACGCAATTACGAACACTGGATTTTCCTCTTCCACTTAATTTTCAGGTAGGATTAGCCATTGATGCCGTTCACTCAGATTATTTCCGGTGGATTGTTACCACTGATTTAAAAAACCCGAGTGATAATTACGAGCAAATCAGTTTTGGAAGCGAATTTCAGCTTAATACCGAATTAGCCGGGGCTTCAGTTCGTGGCGGATATACAGTGAATAATCCCGATCAAAAATGGGCTGTAGGCGCGGGGATCAGAGCATCCGTCAGCGGCACAACATTTATGGTCGATTACTCTTATTCAGAGCATGAATATCTCTCTGGTATTCAGCGCATAACATTTGGAGTAAACTTTTGATGAAAGCCGGCAGCGAAAATGAAATGCTCACCGTAAGAGATACCTCTACCGAAGCTGCGGTTAATTTGTTCAAACAGGCCGCAGTTGTACCGGGGGTTTCACGAAAAGAACGGCCCGTGGCGGAGTTCATAAAAGATCAGCTAAAAGAGCTTAATGTTCGGTTTTACGAAGATAGCGCGGGCACATCCACAGGCGGGAATTGTGGAAACCTTATCGTATTTCCAAATCATGTCGAACTTACCAAGCCGGTTACGGCGTTTCTCGCACACATGGATACCGCCCGTGAAACGGCTCAGACAGTAATCCACCACGAAAATGGTAAGATTAGTTCTGACGGTAATTCCCAGCTTGGTGCCGACAATCGTGCCGGTGTCGCCTTGCTTTTATGGTATCTGCGTGAGCTATCGGGGAAAAATCATCCCGCAAATATTATCTGTATATTTACGGTTGCGGAAGAAATCGGGATGCTCGGCGCCAAACACATTAATACCAAAAGGTGGAATATAAAACAGGCTTTTGTGTTTGATTCCTCATTAGATCCCGGCCATTACATCGCGGATTGCGCCGGGATGGAATTGTTCAAAGCGACTTTTAAGGGAAAAGCTGCCCACAGTGCTGTTTCTAACGGTAGTGGCATAAGCGCCATCAGCATCGCTGCCCGGGCTATTACTGAAATGACAAAGCATGAAGTTAAACCGGGCATGACTTCCAATATAGGAATCGTTTCGGGTGGTACGGCCACGAATGTAGTCGCGCCTGAATGCACGATTGAGGGCGAAGTTCGCGGTTTCAGTGAGGGTGACATCACACACATCCTTACTACCTATAAAACGATGTGCAGTGATGCCGCAACTGCTTTCGGCGGATCAGTTTCATGGCACTCAGAAGTGGATTTTGTGCCGTATTCTATTTCTCCCGATTCTGACCTTCGCGAGCATCTAACTGCATGTATGATTGCCGCCGGACTGAAGCCGGTTCCCGAAACGTACAGCGGAGGCAGCGACGCCAACGCCATCAACGCCAAGGGAATTCCGGCCATAAATCTGGGTATAGGGGCAAGAAATCCGCACTCGAATGAGGAATATATTCTGGAGCAGGACTTCCGCTCAATGATTGCCCTGATCAACGAATTACACAAAAGAAATTATCAAATATCATGACCAACAAACTTATTCTCGCCATTTTTGTACTTTTCGCTATTGTTATTTGGGGATGCGCTCCTGATGTTGAAGATCAATCCGAACAATCACTTTGGGACACAAAAGGGCATCTTATTATTTTGGGCGGCGGACCGCGTCCGGATATCATTATGCAAAAAGTGGTCGAATTAAGCAGTGACGGCACTTTTTTACTGATCCCAATGGCTTCTTCCATACCCGACACCATTGGCTGGGAGCAACGTGATCAGCTTTTGGGCTTTGGTGCAAATGAAGTTGAGATTCTGATGCTCACCGAAGATGACAAAGATAACCCCGCTTTGCTTGAGCAGCTACGTAATGCAAACGGAATTTGGTTCAGTGGCGGCGATCAGAATCGTTTGATGGATTATTTTTCGGATTCCATGCGAGATGCCGTTCGTGAAGCATTCAAAAACGGAGCGGTTGTAGCAGGAACAAGTGCCGGCGCGGCGGTTCAAAGCCGTACTATGATTACCGGTGATGAGAGTCAGCCTTTATCCGATCGGTTTTCACCATTCTCCCAAATAACAAAAGACAATGTGATAACCTCAGAGGGGTTTGGCTTTCTTAATTCGATGGTGATTGATCAGCATTTTATCAGAAGAAACCGCTTGAACCGGCTCATTAACGTGTTGATTGACAGTTCTGATGATGTGGCCGCAGCAGGAATTGACGAAGCTACGGCACTTTGGTTCGCCCCGAATGGCAGAGTTGAGGTAATCGGGGAATCTCAGGTAATTCTAATTCAAAAAACTAATGAGTTCACCCGAAAGTACAGCGGCTCACTTCCGGCAGCAAGTAATTTAAAAATGCATATATTGCCACCGGGCTCTGAGTTTTTTTGGGATGGCCGCTCAATCAGCCGGGTTCAACTTGCCGGCGACTGATTTTTTCATCCCAGAATAGAAATTGAGCCTGATGTCAATCAAAAACGGAATAAAAATCCCCCGATTAATGGATGGAGCCGAAAAGCACTCTGCCGGTTCAATTGAGAAAGTCATTTTAGATGCCTACAAGAGCCTGCCTAAAAATCAGCGTAAAATTGCTGATTTCATAACTGGTTCGATTAACGAGGCAGCCTTTTTATCTGTGGTGGAAATGGGTCAGCGTTGCGGTGTTTCGAAAGCCACGGTGGTGCGTTTTGCACAGAATATCGGTTTTAATGGCTTTATTGAACTGAAAAATGCTTTACAGGGCGCCGTTCATCAAAAGTACTCTATTCTGGGACGCCTGCCTGAAGTTGCCGAATCTGACAAAGACACACTCTACAAAGTTGCCCGACAGGATGTGGAAAACATCAACCAAACCATGGAAGCCATTAAGCTGGCTGAGTTTGAGGCCATTATCCAGCGCATTACCGACTCGAAAACGATTTATACGTATGGCGCAGGAATTTCAGCTTTGATGGCCAGAATTCTAGCGTATTCGCTAAATCAGGTTGCGGTTCGTGCACAAAGCGTGGTCAGCGACCACCTCAGTTTTGAAGAGCAGTTGATGTTTATGAAGCCTGATGATACTTTAATCGTTTTCTCCTTCCCCCCTTACTCAAAATCCACAATTGAGGCGGTCAGGCTGGCGAAAGACAGGAATATACCCGTCTTGACCCTCACAGACAAAAGCGGCTCTCCGGCAAATAAATATGCGGTTAACAGCTTAACTATAAAGAGTGAAAATCTTCTGTTCACCAACAGTTTTGCGGCTATTTCGGTGGTTATAAATGCCATAACAACGGAGATTTCTGTCAGAAATAAGAAGAACACATTGGATTTCATCAACAACATCAACGAAATGATGAATAAGGGTGGTCACTTTGAAATGTAGCTTTTGTTTACGCTGATTAGCGGTCTGTCATTGAGAGGATAAAACGTTGTTTAGGAAGCACAAACAGCCCGAATAACAACCCGCATAAAAAGCTGAATACCACAGCTGATATGTGGATACTAATGTACCATCCAACAAGATTAACGATAAATCCACACAGGAAAGCAAATAAAATGCCGCTGGTGTAAACAATCACATCCTGACTTTGTTTGCGATGCTCCATTACACGAACTACGGCAAAGCCCACTGTAAAAATAATTAGCGCGTATAGAATCAGCATCCTCAGCCAGCTCGCCATAAAAAGGGCATTTTCGTACATATCTTCGCTGCTGATTTCAAAAAACCCCAAATGCCAGCCGGGTGTATCGCTGTAGGGGATAAAGCCGATGAGGGGCGTTAATGTGAGATAGGCGAATAATCCCCCAAGGAAAATGAACAAAAAAATGGTGCCCATTGCTATGTAGTCTTTGACTATGGCAGCAAACATCGCGGGGAGCTATTCGAGAGATTCTGACATACCGGGAATACCGCGAAAAATGGCGTGAAATCCCCCTGAAATTACAAGTACAAAAAGCAGTGTGTGTATACTTTGTATTGCGGTTGTCATGATACAATAGAGAATAAAAACACCAATAACGGAAAGATACAAACAGTACAAAGCGACCGGCACCGGCATAAATGTTTTACTGACGTGGTTGCCTAACTCAATGACACTGACACCAAGCACAATACCGGCAATCACATGCATCCACTCAGGTGTTTCTTCAAGAAAAACCCTTAATGATTGCTCAGTTCCATCCTGTATCACTACAAAAATGAGCGCAATTATGGGCAAAGTTGCAGCCAGGATAATCCGCATATTATCCGTTTTATGGTATAAAACCACAACGGTAGCCACCACGAATAAGAATATCCCAACAATAAGCCCGGGATAAAAAATATAGGTGAAAACCCACTTAAGAAATTCGGCAATACTCTCCATTACAAAAAACTATATTCTACAGATATCTCTTGAATATATCCATATTTATACATGATGCCAACGGGCGTGTATAGTTTTTTTGTTTTGCGGCTGGAATGAGCAGTTTATGTGTTTATTTAATGGAACCATACCAACCAGTTGTCATTTCGAGGGTACACTGTTAATAAAAATATTTCACGAGCCAGAAGGCATCGTTGTAAATTACTCAATGCATACCTGAGAAATCTCCCAAGTCAGAAATGGCAATACTGATGTAAAGGCTACCTTGGGAGATTTCTCCCGCATGCTTTGGGTTGACGAGATTGGTGTCCGTAAATTAGTAAAATACTGTTGGTGCAAGACTGCGCTCGAAGAGACAGTATTAACATTTTCCCATTCTTTCTTCGTGTCTTTGAGCCTTAGTGCCTGCCTGAATGCATCGGCAGGCAGGCCTGCCTGAATGCATCGGCAGGCAGGGTTCAAAAGTAATCAGTCCGATTCACTTGAAAGGCCGAATACATTGGCGAGGATATTTTCCATTTCCTCGGTGTTGTATCCTCTGTTTTCGGTTTTTAGTTTTTGCCTTTCAGCAGCCGGGAAGAGAATGTTGTTCAGAATCAGCCTGTAGCCGGGACTATTGGGGAAAAGTTCGAGGTCAGTTGGGGGATCGCCAACCATGTGTGTATAGTCTTCGGGATCGTGGCCGGCGTAAAATGTAAATGTTCCTTCGCCGAAGTTACCATGAATATATCTTGCTTCATTCAACCCGGCATTTTTACCCATAACTACCACGTTACTTTTAATGGTATCTAATCTGAATGCGGTCGTTTGGCCGTAAAAACCACGCACACTGCTCACGTGGTTTTGCGTTAGCATGGTAGGCACCGGATCCCACTTTGCCGAAAACTCAAACAACGTAAAATAATCCATTTCACGGGATACAGCTGCCATTCTTTGCCTTGATTCAATATCTATGGTTCCGTGCTTGTATCGAGCCGGTTCAAGATTTACCCTGAAATTTTCAAATGCCAGTGTTTCTGAGAAATCAAGTTTTTCATTCGCATTAGGATCGTAGGGGTCACCGTCGAATTCGGCGGGCACTATGTCAACATTTTGAGCTGCTAAAGCAATATCGAAAGTATCAGTTCCGGAACACATCGCAAATAAAAATCCGCCATTCCCAATGTAATCGCGAATGGTAAGAACCACAGCTCTTTTCATTTCGCTAACTTTACTGAACCCATGTTTGGCGGCCATTTCCTCTAATTCCCTCACCTGCCGCTGATACCATGGCGTATGCCTGAATGCACCCCAAAATTTTCCATATTGGCCGGTAAAATCCTCGTGATGCAGGTGAAGCCAATCATATTCAACCAGTTTACCATCAAGAATTTCGCTGTTGTAGATAATGTCGTAATCCACTTCGGCATAACTGAGTGCGTTTACTACAGCATCGTCCCATGGAAGTGCGTGAGGTGGTGAATAAACAGCTATTCTTGGCGCTTTTTGAAGTGGTACGGTTGCCATATTCACGCTGTTGCTTTCAACTTCCCGAACTATTTGAGCAGCCCTGTTCTGGGAAATTTGCTCAAC
>SLDG01000016.1 GCA_007125355.1 Balneolales bacterium
AACTTACAATCTTAGCAGATGGGATATTGCATTATCTGCCTTTCGAAGCCCTGAGGTTTAATAACCGTTATCTTGCAGAAGTAATGAGCATTACTTACAGTCCGTCGTTGTCTATACGTTATTACTTAAATCTGCGTGAACCACAAAAAAGCAACTCGTTGCTCGCCTTGGTAAATCCAGAGTTCAGAGTAAGCGAATCGCATCAGGAGATGTTGTTTTCAGACCTGAGGTCGCTACCATATACAGAGCTCGAAGGGAGATTAATATCGTCAGTTTCTCCTTTTGATGTGAACCTTTATAGTGGCCGTTATGCTACGGAATACCTCATAAAAAACAGGGAACTAACCAATTATCGAATTCTTCATTTTGCTACACACGGTGTGGTGAACGACCATAATTCACGTTTTAGTGGGTTGGTGTTGACTACCCCTCACAGGCCTACCATAGAAGATGACGGCTTTTTAAGAGTAGGTGAAATTTATGACCTGAATCTAAATGCCGACCTTGTGGTACTAAGCGCCTGCGACACCGGGCTTGGTCGATTTATAAACGGTGAAGGTATTTTGGGATTCCAACGGGCATTCATGGTGGCCGGCGCCCGGTCGGTTGCGGTGTCGTTGTGGAGTGTAAATGACCAAAGTACAGCAAGGCTAATGCAGGCTTTTTACAGAAATATTTACAATTCAAACAATAAAAAGCAGGAAATCGACTTTGCCCATGCACTACAAGAAGCGCGTTTACATTTATTGAATAATGTTTCCACAAGCCACCCTTACTTTTGGGCACCGTTTATTTTATTTGGGGGCTAAAAGAACGGAGAACTTGTGCTTACCGTTTATTTTGATATATTTACAATAAACGAACAAGCTATACTAAAAAAATATTTAGTTTTTGCCATCTAAATATTAAATGGGTTTTTTAATATGATAATTAGGGCTTTTATTAATGTAGTTCTGATACTTTGCAGCTTTGTTTTTCTTCTTTTTTTAGGGGGATGCGCAACGGAGCGTGAAAAAACCACGCAGGTACGAGATTTCGATGAAATAGCCAATGACGGAGTGCTAACAGTTGTTACAGGCTATAGTCCCGTTAGTTATTTCATTTATCGTGGCCAGCCAATGGGCTACGAATATGAGTTATTGAAACGTCTCGGTGAATCAACAGGACTCGAAATTGAACTTACAATCGCGAGAGATTTCGATGAGATGATTCGTATGCTTAATAACAAAGAAGTTGACCTGATTGCTTATAATCTCACAATTACGCAGCAACGTCGGCAACTGGTAGCCTTCACAACACCATTAAATGTAACAAGACAAGTATTGGTGCAAAGAAAACCGGAAAGTTGGCGAAGAATGCGTATACACGAAACCGAAAGGTTGCTTATCAGAAACCCCATAGAACTCGCCGGAAGAGATGTGCACGTAAGAAGAGCTTCTTCGTACTTAGAGCGAATGCTAAACCTGCAGAATGAGATTGGGGAAGACATCAACATCATTGAAGCTGAATCAGGAGTTACAACTGAACAGTTGATTCGCATGGTTGCTGAACGCGAAATAGACTTTACGGTATCAGATGAAAATATTGCCAGATTAAATCAATCCTATTTCCCGATTTTAGATATAAATACCCCACTAAGCTTACCGCAACAAACGGCATGGGCAGTAAGGGAAAGCTCTGTAGCACTTCGCGACTCTATTAATTCATGGCTCGAAGATTTCCAGACACAAACCGATTATTATGTTATTTACAACAAATACTTCGAGAACCGCCGGGCTTTCACTCGCAGAATAGACAGTGATTTGTTGTTCAGTGATGGTGGCAAAATTTCTCTATTCGATGAGTTAATACAAACATATAGTGAACAAATAGGCTGGGATTGGCTTTTGCTTGCATCCCTCATATTTCAGGAATCACAATTTAATCCTGATGCCAGATCATGGGCCGGTGCGCAAGGACTCATGCAGTTAATGCCGCGTACAGCTAACGCGCATGGTGCCACTGATCCGTTTGATCCTGAGCAGAGCATAAGAGCCGGAGTAAGTTTTATTGAGTGGCTCAACAATTATTGGTCTAACCATATTGAGGATGAAAACGAACGAATTAAATTTATTTTAGGCTCGTACAACGTAGGCCATGGCCATGTACAGGATGCAAGACGCCTTGCACGCGAATTTGGAGCAGATCCTGATATCTGGGATGATAATGTTGCGCGGTTTTTACTCAAGAAATCCCAGCAAGAATATTACACGCATGAAGTTGTTCGTTTCGGGTACGCCCGGGGATTTGAGCCGGTAAATTATGTGAACAACATTCTCTACATCTACAATCACTACCAATCGATGGCTCAATTCAGAGACGAAAGCCAGCGCGATGCCCCTGCCCTTGTTGTTGATTAGATTGTATTATTTAAATTTAGCCCGGCACTAACAGTCTAATCGCGTGTTTTAATACATGCACCTGAATATTGGTAGCTCCGGATGAAATATGCTCTCCATCGGCATGCACAAATAACGGATTTGATGTCTGAATATTTACTTTAGATGCTTTATGGAATTGGATTTTATCTGAACCCTGATGCCTTTCAAGTTTTAGCAATCCCAATCGGTAAAGTAATCCGGCAATATTCATTGGTTTTATAGAGGCGATATCCATCTCACCATCAGAAATATCTGCATGTGGCACAATCTTGAAATTGCCTCCTTCGGTTGTGCCGTTAGCAAGGGTTAGCATAATGAGTTTTTCATCAATCTGTTCTCCGTCTATATCTAAGAGAAAATCAGATGTTTTGATTTTGCTGAGGCTTTTAGCTACAGCCGCGGGATAAACTAACTTTCCCTGAAGCCTTTTAAAGGATTTACTTTGAAAGTTTATTTGAGCATCGAAACCTATCCCAATAGTGTTAATAGCAACTCCTGTTTTTCCGTCAATGTTATATTCGAGAATATCAACGGGTTTTACAATAGCTGTGCTTAATTGTTGCAAAGCGGTTTTGGTGACAGGAGAAATACCGGCAGACTTTATGAAATCATTACCCGTGCCAAACGGGATGATTCCCAAAGATGTTTTTTGTTTTTTTAAAGCAGAAGCAACAATTTGTACGGTACCATCGCCACCACAAGCAATAATGGCGTCATACTCATTGGCAGCCTCTTTGGCAATTTGAATAGCATCTGCCGGTGAACCCGAGACCATTACGTCTGATTCCGGCCAATATTGATTTATTTGCTGTTCGAGCCAGCTTAATGATACCGCAGCCTTTTGTCTGTTTGCGGAAGGATTAAAAACAAACGCATATTTAGACGCATTAATCAATCGGTGTCCTTTTTAGGTGCTTCGTTTGGCTGCTCAACAACCCTTACAGTTTGATATGCAAATGTTATATCACCTTCTTTTTTAAAGGCTTTCAGAACCTTTAGCCATATATTTTCTTCGGTTGAACGTGTTTTCCGTACATGACACATGTATCGGATTGTCAATCTTATTCCATTAGCCCGTACGTTGGTATACACAGTTGGAGTTAAGACCGAATACTTAAGCATAAAAGATTCTTTAGCTTGCTTTAGCTCTTTTTCCGCTAATTTCGCAAACTGGCCGGCGCATGAATTAACAATTTCAAGCAATATCGTTACCGCTTTTTCATGGTTAGATTCGAATGTGATATGCACAGGTATTTCATGCCATATATAGTTGAAGCCACTTGTATAGTTAGCCACATATTCTGTAAATACCTTGCTGTTTGGTATATGAATGACCCTTCCGGTGCTTTGCTCTGCATCAACACGATTCCCTATTTCTATAACCGAAAAAGTGAATAGACGCTTATCTATGACATCACCTTTTACCCCAAAAACTTCAATTCTGTCGCCCAGCTCAAATGGTTTTCTTATTATGATAAACAGCCATCCGGCAAGGTCAGTGAGCAATTCGCGAAGCGCAAGCGCAAGG
The DNA here is from genome assembly GCA_007125355.1 of Balneolales bacterium. Taxonomy (GTDB): domain Bacteria; phylum Bacteroidota; class Rhodothermia; order Balneolales; family Cyclonatronaceae; genus SLDG01. The sequence continues at coordinate 3,949 of SLDG01000016.1, forward strand.
CCAACGGATAAAAGCCCCAAAAAAGTGGCAAGCGACTGAAACCCCTCAAACCATACTTTTCCCACTAAAAAAACCCCGATAACAAAGGTTATATGAGCCGAATATCGTTTAAAATTGTAGTGTCGCTCGGGTTCTTTTATCTTTAAAAAAATGAATAACAGCAGCAGATAACGCACCAGAAGCAGCACAAAAATAACAATGGCTGTTTGGATGAGGTTTTCATAAATACCACTTGTTGTGCCAAAAAAATTGGCCACGTTATCCATTAATCCCTGAAAGTATTGAGGCGTCATGTTCAGTAATAGGAAAGTTTATTTATTAGCCGCCTAACAAGTAGTTAGTGTGACAACCCTTGCAATTTACAAAAAATGTATGGCCATTGGTAACCCCGATATATCTGTTTCCGGTGGAATGGGCAGGGTTCGAATTGGACGAGACAATGCGCGGTTAGCAAAAAGTCCAAGAACAAGCGCATCAAGCAGGTCGTCGTCTTTTGCTTCTTTTTTGAGAAGCTGCTCCCGTAATTTTATGTACAGGGCATCAGTACGCTCATCTTCCTGTTTTAAAAGTTTTCGTCTTTGTTCTATGCCCTCGCTGGTTTTCTTTTTCGGAAGCGATGGCTGACCCCGATTCAGTTTTTTAAATAATAATTCGGGATGGCTTTCTAATACACCTTCTTTAAGGGATTTGTTTTCCTGAAGGATAGCATCTACCACCTTTATTTTTGGGGTGATGTTCCACGCCTGTTTACTGATGCGCTTTCCGGTCTTGCTCTCGCTGATGGCGCAAGCAGCAGTGTAATCATTCGTAAGCAGCGCCGGCCTGATTGGCGGCGAAAAAACAGAGGATCGGTAATCTTTGCCCAAAACCCTTCTCAGAAGTTCATCACATGTTCGGTTGTAACGTGTTTCCTCGAGTCCGATGGGGATGTCGATAAAAACGATATCAGTGGCATTGAGCATGGTTCGCAACTCCTGCTCGTCGCGCATCAACACAAAGTTACCGTCACCTGAATCAAGTGAAACACCAAGCCATCCGGCACGACATCCGTCGATTCCCATAGTCCGAGCTGTACTCATATGACTGCTGCTGCTTTAAATTTTCCCTTTACTAGTGTCATATCAATGCTAATATAACGCAGACCTGTCAGGTTTTAATGATCACACTGATTAAACTACTTCTTAAAAGATAAAACCTGACAGGTCTTTCTGGATAGCATATCTTTGATATATTATTAGTGGCAGGTTACCCCTTGATAATGGGTTTCAATTGAATATAAAGCTCATCCAGCTGCGAAGAGGCAACTTCATCAGGACAGCTGTCCATTGGGCTTTGAGCTTTTTGGTTTTTGGGGAAGGCAATGACATCCCTTAAACTTCTCGCACCGGAAAGCAACATGACGATACGGTCTAATCCGAAAGCAATTCCTCCATGTGGCGGAGCGCCGTATTTGAAAGCATCGAGCAGGAACCCAAACTTTTCCTGTGCTTCTTTCTCATCCACGCCAAGCAGCCCAAACATGCGCTGCTGCATTTCAGAATCGTGGATACGAATTGACCCGCCACCTATTTCGCTGCCGTTCATAACAATATCGTAAGCACGTGCCCTTACATTGCCGGGGTCTGAATCCATTTTTGGGATGTCATCCGGATTTGGCGATGTAAACGGGTGGTGCATGGCGTAGTAGCGGCCATCTTCATCGTCATACTCGAGAAGCGGAAAGTCGGTTACCCAAAGCAGGCTCAGTTCATCTTCATTAATCAAATTGTACTCGCGTCCCATGTGCAATCTCAGGTCGCCCAACTGCGTAAACACCGTGTTTTTCGGCCCGGCGAGAATCAAAATCAGATCTCCTTTGTTAGCACCTGATTTTTCTACCATTTTTAAAGTAGTTTCCTCGCTCACAAACTTCGAAACCGAAGAATACACTTCGTCTTCGTTATTTTTGATGTAAATAAGCCCGCCTGCACCAAATTCATCTCGTGCTGTTTTTGTGAGACGATCCATTACGCCCCTGCCCAGCGAGCCAAGTTCCGGTACAACAAAGCCAATTACTGACCCACCGTCCGCAACGGTTTTAGAAAATACCCGGAATTCAGATTTAGCCACTATATCAGAGAAATTAACAAACTTGAGGTCGAAACGGGTGTCGGGCTTGTCGCTTCCGTAGGTGTTAATGGCGTCTTTGTATGTCATTCTCGGGAATGGCACGGTGACCTTTTTATCGGAAGTTCCCTCAATAATATGCTTCATCAGCCCTTCTGCCATGCTGTAAACAGATTCTTCATCGGCAAAAGACATTTCAACGTCTATTTGGGTGAATTCCGGCTGGCGGTCGGCTCTTAGGTCTTCATCCCTGAAACACTTTACAATCTGGAAATAACGATCCATACCCGAAATCATGAGCGTTTGCTTGTAGATTTGCGGACTTTGCGGCAACGCGTAGAAGCGTCCTGGGTTTACACGGCTTGGTACCAGATAATCGCGCGCGCCCTCAGGTGTGCTTCGCATCAAAACCGGTGTTTCTACTTCGGCAAAGTCGTTTTCATAGAAGTAATTTCTGGTGATGCGGTACACATCCGACCGAAGCATTAGGTTTTTCTGCATAAGTGGACGCCTTAAATCCAGATATCGGTATTTCATACGAATATCTTCATTGGTTGCAAGGTCGTCTTTAATTTCAAATGGTGGTGTGTTGGCTTTTGAGTAGATCACAAGCTCATCAACACGCACCTCTATTTCACCGGTTTTTAAATTAGGGTTTATATTGATTTCATCCCTCATTTTAACAACGCCTTTAACCCCAATCACAAATTCTGTTCGCAGCTGATCGGCTATTATATGCGCTTGTTCATTATCCTGCGGAGAAAAAACAACCTGAGTCAACCCATATCGATCGCGCAGGTCAATGAAAATTACACCCCCAAGGTCGCGCCTTGTATTTACCCAACCATTTAAAACAACGTTGGCGCCTTCATTTTTTGCGGAAAGTTCTCCACAAGTATGGGTTCTTTTTAAAAGCATAGCACTTATAATTTAGTATCTGAAATTCGTAATTATTCTCTGAAACTCTCCAGTTTTCAGGAAAACTTTCAAAATACGCAATTTTCGAAGCATTTTCTTTTATCTTTTTTGGTGATCCCGAGAATAGAGACAAGTCTTGCGGGATGAAATATGGCTTCACCATAGAGAGTTAATGAAACTGTGTAATTTGAACCAAAGAGTTACACAGTGTTTTACGAAAAGTTATTTTTTGCACCGGACAAATCAATTCAGCATCGATCAAACTCTGAGAAACTCTGTGTCCACTGTGGTTAAATAAAAATAGTTTATGTGCTTAGCCCGGATTATTCACCAAAGCCTGCCCCGACTAATTCGGGGAAATTTTCTTGTTAGCAAGGCGAAGGGGGGAAAATCAGCGGAAGGGTACCTGAGTACCCTGAGCACGATTTTTCAACTTCAACGCGGCTAACGTGGAAATTTCACATCGTGGGAATCGCTTCGCCTGCCTGCCGATGCAGTCAGGCAGGCTCGGTGCGCAGCATTTTAATCACACCCAAATTTGAGTGTATAAGGTATTTATCTATATCGCTAGTATACAATGGTTTATGCTTTATTTTTCATGCTTTCGTGAATAATTCGGGTTAGTTCCTTTTTTAAAATCGAAGTCAGATTGCAAAACAATCCCCCAGCCTAAAACACAAACAAGATAAAATTAAACTTGGCGTACACGAGTCCAAATCCGATGCCTAATTTTAAAAATTGGGGCGGGACTCTTATATCCGCGAGGTTTTCGGCATCGTTTATATCTTTCATCATAAAAGTACCTATCAGAAAGGTTGTTGCTACATAAGAAATGAAAATTATGGCGGAAATATGGTGAATCCCACCTCCATCATACGTGAAAAGAAAAACCGCGCTGATAAAAACCCACATGAACTCCATTGTAGAGGTGAAATAGCTGAATTTTGATGGTTTTCCATCGTTCTGAAGCAGCAAAAAGCTGTCAGCTGCCTGAATGAGTCCAACAATTATGGCAACAGGAATGTATAACATTAT
>SLDG01000186.1 GCA_007125355.1 Balneolales bacterium
ACCGGTTATGGAGATGGTAATAACATTCCTTTCAACTGGCGTAGGCTTGCTCCTGAATTAGATGGCCCATTTGTTCCGCCACCGGCAGGTTCAGTGGTTGATATTTCCGGTTTTGTTGTGGTTAACACATTTAACCCTGGTGGATTTGATGAAAGCGGGCCACAATCAACACTGAAAATTATGCCTTGGGATGATGGTGTACTTTGGCTGGCCGAAGGTGAAGATCCTGATTTCAGGTTTGAGCCCGAAGGATGGCCAAATGACCTCCAACTACTTGGTTTTGCTCCAATTTTAGATAATTTCACCGCAACCCCTGGTGTTGATCAGGAAGTATTCCCTACTGATAATGTTTCTCTGAGTATTGATGTTATCCTTCCCGAAGATGATTACACACTCGAGAGCGTCGTGGTAGAATTTGAAGCATTTGGCCCCGATGCAGATTCAGGTGAATTGCAGACTGAAGCAATGAGCCAGTCCGGCAATACTTTTACCTACTCCTTTAATGCATTTGATGCATTCACTACTGTTAACTACACAATTGTAGCCACAGCCCAAACACCTGAAGGAGTAGCAACAAGAGCACGCCAGCAAGGTAGTTTCTATGTACTAAGTACCTCACAGACTGCTCCGGCTGCTTTCAGTCCCGGTGGAGGCACATACCAAAATGCTGTTGCAGTTACATTAACTTCTGCTACAGACGAAGCTCAAATTTTCTACACGCTTGATGGTTCTGATCCTAATGATGAATCCACACCATACGAGAACCCGATCAACCTCGATCAAAGTGCAGAAATCAGAGCTATTGCATTTAGTGCCGGCCTTGATCCAAGTCCGATTACATCCCGTACTTACGAAGTTGTGATTGATGCTCCAGAGGCTGAAACGATTGCTCAGGTTCGGAATCACCCGCAGGATGGAAGTGATGTGTTTTTCACCGGAGAAGCGGTTATTACATATACCCGTACCACAAGGAATCAAAGATATATGCAGGATGACACCGGTGGTGTCCTAATTGATGATCCGGGCGCAGGTGTAATTCAATCCGAGTATAATATTGGTAGTATCATGACCAATTTACTTGGGTCAATGGGTGCTTTCCAGGGCGTATTTCAATTTGCCCCGTCTTTAGATCCGGGTCCATCTCCGGGTACCGCGCCGGTTCCTTCACCTCAGGTAACATTAGCAGAGCTGAATATCCCTGAGTACGAATCACGACTTGTATTCATCGAAAACGTTACCTTCCTGGATGCAGAAGGAAATTTCGAAGGTGCTACGAATTATCAGATTACAGATCCTTCGTTAGATCCTGAAGAAACGTTTATTCTTCGTACGAATTTCGCCGAATCTAATGTTATTGGTACTCCAATTCCGACTGAAGCTGTAAACCTAACAGCAATTGTTGGAAACTTTAATGGAACCATGCAGTTGATTCCAAGATTCGATAGTGATATTACACCATTCACTAATATTAACGACGATGAGCGTCCTATTGAGTTCAGGTTAGCACAAAATTACCCGAACCCGTTCAACCCAACTACCAATATCTCGTATTCACTTGCCAATATAGCTGATGTTAACTTGGTAGTATATGATATTCTTGGCCGTCGTGTTGCAACATTGGTGAATGCTCGCCAGCAAATGCCTGGTACATACAATGTATCATTCGATGCTTCAAGACTGGCAAGCGGAACATATATTTACCGACTCGAAGCCGGTGATTTTGTGTCCGTTAAGAAAATGATGCTTATTAAATAAAATAAGCTCGATTTAATTACCCGAACACGGAAGGGTGCAATAGTGCATCCTTCCTGTTTCTATTTTTTTAAACTATGCGCATTCGATTACTATCTCTGATTTTACTATCTATTTTACTGGCTTCCTGCGATGCGGGACTTGATGGCCAGTTAAACGAAAATCAGCCTCCTAAAACTTTTTTGACTGTTAGTGATATTAATTTACCTGAAGGTGAACGTCTTGTAAGTCAGGTAAGCATTTCCTGGTGGGGCGACGATCCCGATGGTTTTATTGTGGGGTATGAGTTAATAGTGTTAGAAGAGTCTCTTGTTCCTGTTGATCCTGAGGGAAACTTACTATGTGAGCTTCCGGATGATTTCGAACCGAATTGGACGTTTACTACAAGAACAGACAGTACGTTTATTATGCCTATCGAAGAAGGTAATCCTGATGCCGACGTTGCTTTTTTAGTAAGAGCTGTAGATAACGATAATACCGTTGATCCTGACCCGCCTTGTTTAATTTTCCCCGTAAGAAACTCGCCGCCTGATGTTAATTTCAGGCCATTTGAAACACCACCAGACACTACATACAGAATTGCCAGTTTTGGTTGGTTAGCCAGCGATCCTGATGGTGATGCAAATTTAAACCGATTAGAAGTGGCCTTAAACGATACCACAAATGGCTGGCACACACTTGATGTTTCTGTCAATTTCCTGACCATGAGAATAGATGATACTATAGAGCCGCCAACCGCCGATGTTTTTACAGGACGCGCTGTTAATAATACAGATATAGTATTCAATAGCATTAACCTCGATGATATGAATACGTTTTATATTCGTGCTGTAGATAATGCCGGAGCAATCAGCCCCGTACGGGAATACGAATGGTATGTGAAAAAGCAAAGGTCAAGAGTGTTGTATATCGACGATTTCCCGGGGTCAGCCGGAGATGTTAGAAGAGATTTGCATTTAGAAACACTGGCTGCAGCCGGAATAGACGTAGTTGATATTTTGGTTACGCGCGATGGTACCCCGACCGGTGGCCGCAGAGTTCCATTATCTAACAGCTTCCCGGACAGATCACTTGCTGCTCCTACAATTAATATGATGCTTGCCGAATGGGACCATATCTACTGGGTTTCTAATAATCTTGATAGAAATATTGGATATGCGCTCGAACTCACTTTCGACTTTTTTGATAATGGTGGCACAATGTTCATTAATATCCCAACCACGGATATTGCTACCGATAATGATCTATTTGAATTTTTACCGGTACAAGGATTTGAACCTGTACCAAGTGGTAACTTAAGTTTCGTCATTGAAACTAATTCTGAGGCAATACCGGATCCGTCTGTTAGTGACCCGCCCCAACTTATTTTCAGAAGGCCTATACTAAATGTAAGGCCGTTAATTCCATTCGGAGAAACACAGACTCTTTTCGAAGCGGACTTCAAGGTTAGGCCGGTTTTTGGTTCGCCCCAACCATTTGAAGGAAATAAATTAATATCTGCAACCAATTCAGGGGAAAATATTATCTACTTTAGCGTAGATTTTACGGAATTCACCTCTGATAGTGATCTGACCAGACTCGTTGAAATTACATGTAAAGAAATCCTTGGTTTTCAGCAATGAAAAAAACAATCTACCTCTATAGTTTTTTGATAGCGATCTTGTTATCGGCATTTGTAAACGTTCATGCCCAAACGGGTAATATATCTGGTACCGTTGTGGATGCCGACAGAGGGGAGACTCTCATCGGTGTAAACATCATTGTTCGCGGTACAGCATTTGGTACTGCAACTGACCTCGATGGAAACTATACTATAAGGAACATCAGGCCGGGTGAGTATACCATAGAGTTTCGATATATTGGCTATGAAACTGTGCTTGTAACCGGTGTTCGAGTTAATGCAAATGAAACCACAGAGCTTAATATGCAGCTCAGAGAACAAGCACTAACTGCAGGCGAGGATGTGGTAATAATTGGTGAACGCCCTATTTTTGATATCGAACGCTCTTCGACATCCACAATGATGTCTCGTGAACAGATTCAGGCAGCTCCGGTTCGCAGGGTAGATGAAATTGTGGGGATGACAGCCGGTGTAGTCCGTGACCCGACCGGACTTTACATTCGTGGTGGCCGTGCCAGTGAAACAGGCTTTATTATAGATGGAGTATCAGCTCAGGATCCTCTTGCAGGTACCGGTTTTGGCCTCGACCTTGGCGCTAATGCCATTCAAAATGTAGAGGTAACAACCGGCGGGGTAGATGTTGAGCACGGTAACCTTACTTCCGGTGTGGTTAGTGTACAAACCCAAAGCGGCGGCGAAAATTATTCAGGTTATTTCACGCATAAGCGCGATAATCCCGGAAGAATGACCGGCGCAAATTCAAATTTCTTTACCGATGTGTACGATTTCAGCCTTGGCGGCCCAATGCCGATCACCAATAACTTGCTGCCGGCTCTGGGTATTAACATCCCCGGTGAAATGTTCTTCTTTGTTGCCGGCCAGGTAAATATCACCAATGAATTTATGAGGCAAACTGCTAATCAGGTTAGTACCTCTTTAATTGATGATGATTTCTGGTCACCGAGGCAAGACAACCGTTGGAGCGGCATGTTTAAGCTTACATACAGAATCAAACCAAGTATGCGTCTTGAGGCAGCTTACACACGTTCGCTCACGGTTAACCAGAATACAAGAATGCTTCAAATTGTTGGTGACGATGTTCAAATTCGTCCGGGTTACCAATTCTTCTTCCAGGAAGATCTCGATAATGCCAATACTTACGCGCACGCAAGTCAGCTTGCTTATATCAAATGGACCCACGCTGTTTCAAGAAATACATTCTACGAAGTACAGTTCAGCCGATTGTTTACAAGGCTCAGAGCCGATGCAAACGGTAGAAACTGGCGTCCGGAAACTGTTGACGGTGAGTTTGATGCAGAGAGTATTGTCGTATTTCCTGTGACCCCATTCCCTGCTAATGATGACTTTTGGTATGTGTTGCCCGGTCCTGGTTTTGCAAATAATGGCGGTATTGCACCGCTATGGCACGATCACTACGCAGAGGAGTACACACTGAGGGGCAGCATAACAACAGATTTACTTGATGGCAGCCACAGGCTCAGGCTCGGAACCGAAATGAAATTTAAAGAGTATCAGTGGATTAGTATTCAAAGGCCTTGGGTTGGTGCACCAATTGAAATTGGTGATGGCGAGTTCACCCAGACATCTCGTCTTGGCTCAACCTCAGATATTTGGAACGTAAGGCCTGCAAGGGGGGCTTTCTTTGCAAGCGATCAGATTCGTTATCAGGGCTTAATTGCAAACCTTGGCTTACGTCTCGAATATTGGTTCCCGGGGTCTTATGTAGATAATTTTGTAGATGATCCGCTCTCACCTATTCCGGATGCAATTCGTGAACAGTATAAGCAGGATACATATAGTTTGTTTGGCAGGCGCTTTAAAATGAGATTATTGCCAAGGGTAAATGTATCCTTCCCTGTACGCGAGAACATGGTAATGTATTTCAATTATGCGCACAAAACCAAGCTTCCGCATCCAACACATATTTATGCGGGTTTGAATCCATTTTATCAGGACAGATCATTCCTGTCTAATTTGGGTAACCCAAATCTCGACCCTGAAGTGGATATCTCTTATGAAATCGGATTCAGATATCAGGTTACCTCAAATGATGCTCTGAACGTTACTGCATTCTGGAGTGATAAATACGACTTCATTACATCACAAAGAATTGTAGTAGTTGATCCAAGTGGCCGTGATACAGAGCGTTCGTTCAGGGTAAATGGTGACTTTGCCAGAGTTAGAGGTGTTGAACTTTCTTACCTAAAGCGATTCTCTCACTTTCTGCAGGGTAACGTTAGTGTCACTTACTCACGTGCCGAAGGTTTAAGTTCAACATCCAATGATGCACTTCAGCAGATAATTGTTGGTGGCCAGGACATTGGTAACAATATTGAAACTCCACTCGCATGGGATCGCCCGTGGGATGTTAAAGGTAGTGTAATCTTCACCTGGGACAGGCCGGATCCGCTATTTGGTGTTGGCGTGTTGAATCAATTCAGACTATTCCTGTCCGGGAATTACAGAAGTGGTATTCGCTACACTCCAATGGAGTTCAGAGGGTTGCAGCGTAACCCGATTACCGGCGAAGAAGACTGGAGGCCGATTTATGAAAGAAGCAGTGATCCTAACTTAAGATTCTCTGAAATTGGTGAATCATGGCTGATGTTCGACCTTAATTTCCAGAAGTGGTTTAATGTTGCGGGAATGAGAGTAATGGCAACACTCGAAATCACAAACCTGTTTAATAACAAAAACGCCGCTATAATTAATCCTGTTACAGGAAAAGCTTACAGAACAGATTATCCGACTGATCCACAGGCACTCATAGCTTTACGGGATAACAGAGCCTTCGACGTTCCTTCTAACGTGCGTGACCCACGCTATGTTGACCCGCGTGATAACAACAGGCCGAGTTACCTGAATCCATCTAATTTCCTCGAACAACGCCACATCATGTTTGGCCTCGGAATTAATTTTTGATCTAAACTGAATTATGATAAACGTAATGTCCCGAAAATATTTGACTAAAGCCGGCGTATTGGCCTTTCTGATGTTGTTTGTATTCGCAGAGTACGCGGAAGCACAAAGAGGAATACTTCCAAGCCTTGGAGGTTCCCGCTCAGGTACCTCCGGTTTTCAATTCCTGAAAATTAATGTTGATGCCCGATCATCTGCAATGGGCGGTTCAAATGTTGCGGATGCAACAGACGGTGCTTCTCTGTATCTGAATCCTGCTCTTGCCGTTCAAATGTCCAGAAGTCAGGTTCAGTTAGCTCACACTGCATACTTCGCAGACATTTCACTCAACTATGCAAGCTACGTACACAAAATGGGCAGTATAGCTCTTGGTGGATCGTTGATGTATTTAGATTCAGGCGAGATGAATGAAACTACAGAGTTCGCTCCGACTGGTACCGGCAGAACCTTCAGAACCATACACATGGCAGCCGGGTTGAGCTTTTCCCAGCAGTTAACCAATTTGTTCAGTTATGGTATTACAGCCAAATATCTGGATGAGCGAATTGAAGAAGTTCAAGCTCAGTCTGTGGTTTTTGATGTGGGATTCTTTTACCGGGTCGGTACAACAGGGCTTCGATTTGCCGTAGGTTTGAATAACTATGGTTTTGATACTACTCCAACCGGAGAAACAACCAGACAAACACTGGATGGAGAAGTTACAGAAACAAACTTCGCCGACATTTCGCCACCAACCATGTTTTTAATTGGAGCGGCCTATGATGCGTACAGCACCGATAATTTCGATGTACTTGTTACTGCTCAGATTACTAACCCCAGTGATAACGCCGAACGATTTAGTGTAGGCTCTGAAATAGGATACATTGATCAGTTCTTCCTCAGGTTTGGTTACGAGTTCGGTGTAGATGAAGCGTCTTTACCAAGTTTTGGTGTAGGTTTTAAACTGCCAATTTTGGATTACGAAGTAGGGCTGGATTATGGATTTAGTACCCGGGATCGTTTGGGTAGTTTACACCGTGTAGCTTTAAAATTTAATCTCTGATATCGATCGACATGTTAAATAAACACATTATACTAACGTTCCTCTCGCTGTTAACAGTCATCCTTATTGTTGGTTGTTCCGATTTCCTTGGATCAAAAAGTGACCGTATTACAGATGAAATTTTTGAAGAGGGAAGACAAGACCCAACCCAGATTACTGATGAAATTGGCTATGCTGCACTACCATTCTGGAGTGGATTTACTAAGCCCACTGATGTTTTTGTAGGGTTTGATGAATTGGTCTACGTAACAGACGAAATTGGGCTTCATGTATTGGACAGAGCAGGACGCGTATCTAACACTATCGAGTTTAATGGCGCGGTTGCAGTAACGCAAGATCGTTTATTGAATGTTTATGTTGCTGCGCGTAAAGATACTGTTATTACAGCCGTAGACCCTGACATTGTTTGGAACTTGCCGGCAGTTTACAAAATCAGTAACGCGAATGGTGCCGGTCCGCTTGAGTTTGTGCAGACTTTAGTTCATCCATTCATGGATGCCAGCCGTGCCACAGACGCAGCCAGAAGATTTCGCCTCGACAGAAGCAGACCAGATAACGAAGAGCTCGTAGAAAT